>JAPOLP010000135.1 GCA_029977045.1 Planctomycetota bacterium | reverse complement strand
GGGCTGAACAGGAATCCGTTGGCGAAGATGTTTTCCATGTTCAGCGAGACGCCGGCCTTCTTGGCTTCGGGAATGACGGCTTGAATCGATTCGCGAGCCCGTTGCTCGCAGACGTCGTTTGGAACCGGTTCAGGCTCGGGGTTCCACGGGATGTAGACGGCGCCGGGAACGACCAGCAGGTTCTCCGTGCCGAGAGCTTTTGCGGCGCCGATCATCAGCTTCGAGAGTTCCTGCCCGCGCGCCCGTCGCGCCGCGTCGTTGCTCGTCAGTGGGTACGGCCAGAAGAGGAACGAGCAGACGCCGCTGATCTCGATACCCATCTTGCGGGCCATCCGACCGATGGCCTTGAGGTCTTCTTCGCTGGCTTCCGGTGAGATGTCGCCTTCGAGGTTGTAGTTGACCTCGACGCCGTCAAAGCCGGCATCGGCGATCAGCTCGAAGGATTCCTTGAGTGACATCTTGTCGGGATACGGCAGCGCCCACATGTTGATCGACTTCTTCATGTCGTAGCGTTTGCCGGTCGGCTCGGTCGCGGGCTTCTTCGCCGCGTCGAGTTCATCGGCTTCCGCCCGGCTGATGAGCCCCTGCGAAGCGAGGAATGACGCACCAAACACTCCCGACATGGCGAGCAGTTCGCGGCGGTCAAGTTGCGGAAAGCGGCTGTTGCCCGTGGGCTGCTGAGACTGATCCATTGCGGAAACTCCCGTGCGGAGACTCGGAAGAAATGACCTGTCGACCGGTGACGTTGCCAGCCGGAACGCTACCGGTTCGATGTCTGGTCGTCGAGCAGTCGGCTGCTCTGGACTTCCCGCGTGAAGTGCTTATCGTCCCGGCTCTCTGACGCATCGGCTGAAACTGAGCACGCAGCAGGAAGGATTCCTCATGAGCGACAGCCGCCCGCCCGAAACCGCTCCCTATCGCGAACTGACCTGGGAAGCCGTCGTCCTGGGCGTCATTCAGGGTGTCGTCCTGAATCTTGCCTTCTGCTACGCCGCCCTGAAGCTGGGCTTCTCGCTGGGCGGTTCGACCGTCGCCGCGATCATGGGTTACGCCCTGCTGCGCGGCGTCCTGCGCAAGGGCACGATGGTTGAAAACAACATCAACCAGACCATCGCTTCGGGTATCAATACAGCGGGAACCGGCGTTGTCTTTACTGTCCCGGCGTTATTTCTGCTCCAGCAGAAGTGGGCGGCAGAGGGCACGGGCACGCTCGAGTTTGACTGGTTGCCGCTGGCTGTCGCCGGCATTGCGGGCGCGGTTCTCGGCGTCGTTGTCATCATCCCGCTGCGAAAACAGATGATCGAAATGGACCGCTTGCGATTTCCCACCGGAGTCGCGGTTACGACGATCATTCGCGCGGGATCGACCGGCATTGAAAAGGCCCAATTGCTGGGAATCGGGTTTGCGATCGCCGCCGTGTGGAAGCTGGTGATGCTGTCCGGCTGGCTTGACTCGGCGCACGAAGTCATCGCCGAGCGAGGCTTCGGGATTGCCGAGGAAGAACTGCATTTTGGATGCGGCATCATCCCGGCGCAGTTTTCGCCGGTCCTTTATCTGTCGCTGATGAATCTGGCGGCAGGAATGCTTGCGGGTCGAGGCGGGCTGCCGTTTTTTGCCGGCGGAATCCTGTCCTGGTGGGTGATCTCGCCAGCGGCAGTTGGTGCCGAGTGGGTCTCGCCGGAGCTGATCGAGCAGTACGGCGGCGTCGACGGAGCCGTTTATCTCAAGATGCTGCGACCGCTGGGCATCGGGACTCTGGTTGGCGGCGCGCTGATGGGCGTCGTGATGGCGTTCCCTGCGATCAAAAGCGCTTTGCGATCGCTGGCCACTGCCGCACGAACAGCGGGTGCTGGCAGTAACGTTGGTGGTGACGAGATGTCGCTGAAGACGCTGATCGTCGGCACGGTTCTGTCGATCGTTCTGTTCTTCATCGCATCAATCATGACCAAAGACGTGACGGTCCTGCAGGCCTTGATTTCGTCCGTGGTTGGCACTGTCTGGCTCGGCCTGGCCGCGTTGATTGTCGCTCAGGCGACTGGGATGACAGATATCTCGCCGATGTCCGGGATGGCTCTGATCTCGGTCACGCTGATGATGGTTCTGCTGGGCGGAAACATTGCAGGCTCGATGGTTGTGGGCGTCGCTGTCTGTGTCGCGATCGGTCAAGGGGCTGACATGATGCAGGACCTGAAGACCGGTTTCATGATTGGAGCCCGGCCAATTCGTCAGCAGATTGTCCAGTTCGCTGTGACATGGCTGGGAGCATTGATCGCGCTGGGAGCGATTTACGCTCTGTGGCAGGCAGGCGAAGGCGGCCAGGGAGGCTTCGGCCCGGGAACGAGCCTGCCGGCTCCTCAGGGCGGCGCATTGATGGGCATCATCGACGCGGTCAAAAGCGGGAACGTTCCCGTCGACAAGTATTTCATGGGAGCGGCTGTCGGAGGTTGCCTGGGGGCGGCTCCTTTGCCGGGGCTCGGCGTGCTTGTTGGGCTGGCGATGTACCTGCCGTTTTCGATCACGCTGGGCTACGGCATCGGTTGCCTGATGCAGATGGGAATTCAGAAAGTCAAAGGCCTGGAATTCTGCGAGCACAAACTCGTGCCTCTGTGTGCCGGCCTGATCGTGGGTGAAGCTCTGACCGGCATGGGCCACGCTTTCTATAACATCTTCCAGTCATGGCTGACGGGAGGCGGAGCATGAGGATCGTTGCTTACATTCTGTTTGCCGGCGGGGTGATGCTGGCAATCTCTGGAGCGGCCAAGTTGCCGGACGTGGAACCCTCCGCAGCGAAGTCGTTTGTCGACCGGTTCCCGGATTCGTGGCCCGTTTTTGCAGTTGGCTTCGCGCTGACTGTTGCGGGGCTGGTGATCTGGTGGAAGGACGAGTTTGCTCAACGGGCGGCTCATCACGGCGACGACAGTGACGGCTCGAATCCACTGACGCTCCTGCGAGGTCTTGTTCCACAGTTGCACGAGTTCTCAAACGACTTCTCGCAGCTCAGTGCGGTGCAGGTGACGGATCGCGTCGAACGCCTGCTTGAACATACCGTCCTGCCATTCGCAGAAGGCCGCCACAAGGTCATCAGCTGGATTGGTATGAGCGCGGGAGCCGACCTTCTAGTTACGGCAGCGTTCGGCGAACGAATGCTCAACCGCGTCTGGTCGGCGGCGGCGGATGGGCATCTGGAAGAGGCCCGGAATTCTCTGACTGAAGCGGTCGGCGCGTTCGAGCAGGCTCAGCAGCAGCTTCCGGCGGAGTGATGCGTCAATGTCGTTGTTCGCTCCGCGAACGAAACGAAATGCTGTGCTGCAGCCAGAGCCGACGTTTCGATCGCGGAGCGATCAACGACTTTCCTGCCGCTCGGCCTCGCGATCACTGCTGAATGCCAGCGTCTTTAGCCGAGATTGTCAGATCTTCGATACGTGTGATTTTGCGGTCGCGAACTGTCAGGGGCAGACGCCTCGCGAGGTAGCCGGCCTTTTCGTGCCAGACCATGAATTCGTAGTCGCCTACTGGGAGCCAGTTGATCTGGAAGCGGCCGTCGTGATCTGACAACGCTGCGTAGGGGTGGTCACTGAGTTTGATCCAGCCTTCGAGCCACGGTTGCAGGTTGCTCGTCAGGCGGATCGGGTGCTGCTCCTGTCGCTGAAACGGCGGCAGCGAAACTCCCTCTTCCTTGTTGCCGGGTACGGCCACGTGCCATCCCTGATTAAACAGGGTTCTCAGGTACGCCGTTGCTGTGGTGCCTGCATTTGCCCGAAATGTCAGCTGCTGTCCAGTTTCCAGAAGCAGACAGCGAGGCTCGACCCGGCGGCCATCGAGCGTCATGCGGGCCGACTCACGTTCGCGCTCGTCAAAGCGAGGATGAATCGACGGAACCTTGACCGGCCAGGCAAACACATTGGCGACGCCGTGCGACTTCTTGTCAATCAGCAGCGACTCGTCGAACACGTCCTCTGTTGGCTCCTGCGGAACCGGTCCGGAGCCCTGTCGAGCGATGACGCGGGGCTGCGGGATCGTTCCTTCAAAGACGACCTGTCCAGCGACACTGCCGTAACCTTCCTGCCCGACAATCGGGTTGACGCTGGCGAACACGATCGCCAGAAACACGCAGCAGAAGATTCCCCTCATCGTCACTCTCAACTGGTCCTGAAACAGCATCGTCACTCAGATGGCCGACACCCCGATCGAATTGACGGAGCGTAACATCGTGACCGCGCGACCGGATCGCAATCCGGTGGATGTCAATACGCCTTACAGTTTTCTGGTCGAGCCCGAGCGGACTCATGACGGACGGGTCGAAGATGTCGCGACAGTCTTTCTGACAAATCGCGAGTGTCCGTTCAAATGCCTGATGTGCGACCTGTGGCGAAACACGACCGAACAGACTGTTCCAATCGGAGCAATTCCGCAACAGATCGACTTCGCTCTGCAGCGACTGCCGTCCGCCCGGCATTTGAAACTGTACAACAGCGGCAACTTTTTTGATGCGAAGGCGATCCCGCGCGAGGACTGGCCGGCAATTGTCGAACGGGCACGCGGCTTTCAAGCGGTCATCGTCGAGAACCATCCGAAGCTGTGCGGCGACGCGTGTCTCGACTTTCGCGATCGGCTGGCCGAGCACGGCGTCGAACTGGAAATCGCCATCGGCCTCGAAATGATCCATCCGGAAGTTCTGCCGCGACTCAACAAGCAGATGACGCTTGATGACTATTCGAGAGCGGTCGAGTTTCTCGTCGGGGCCGGGATCCGTGTTCGCAGTTTCGTGCTGTTGCGACCGCCGTTTCTCAGCGAAGAAGAAGGCGTTGAGTGGGCGTTGCGGTCGGTCGAGTTCGCGTTCGATCGACGCGTCTCGTGCTGCGCCGTCATTCCAGTGCGAGCGGGCAACGGAATCATGGAACAACTGGCCGCTGCTGGACAGTTCGCTCCGCCAAAGCTGTCTTCGCTTGAGGCTGTCCTCGAACGAGGCATCGCGATGAATCGAGGTCGCGTGTTCGTCGACCTGTGGGACGCCCAGCAGTTTGCCACGTGCCGCAGCTGCGTTGATTCACGAGTCGCCCGTCTCAACCGGATGAACCTGAATCAGTCCATGGAACTGTCGATCGATTGCCCGGACTGTTGATTCTTAATCCGTCGAGCTTTCGCTGCTGTCCGGGATATCGTCGGCGGACTCTGTGTCCGCATCAGAACGATCGTTGTTTTCCAGTTTGGCGGCTTGTGCTTTCCAGGGAGCGATCAGCATCGAGAGATCGACGCCGGCGTCGTTTCCGTCCGTTGCTCCGTCGATAGCCGGATTGTCGCCAGTGCCTGGGATGGAAAGTTGAAAGGCATTGAGCGTCACGTCGGCAAACTGGCTGCTCAACAGGCCAGGCGGTCGGGCGGTTGGCGACCAGTTCAGCGTCCCGCTCCAGGGGCCGACCTCGAGAGTTGGGCCCCAGTATTGCCGCCACTCTTCAAAGCTGTAGATCTCTTCGGCGTCGGCGATCGACAGGTAGGTTTCCAGGCGATCATAGAAATTGCGCTGGCCTCGCCAGACGAGCATCCGCCGAACCTCGTCCGCCGGGATGTCTGCATCCGCTGAAATCAGCGGCGTATCCGGAGTTGCTGTGATGATGCAGTTTCGAGGTTGAAGTTCGACCGTCGGGCCGTCGACGGAGACTGGGCCAGACAGACGCAGCAGCGACCCATGCAGCAAAGCTGAGACATGATCGAGCGAGATATTGATGGATGGTCTTTCAGAGACCGGTGAAGCGGGCGGGCTGACGTGAAACAGTCCATCGACTGCCACGATGGAATTCTCGACGTTGAATTCGAGGTTTCCGGTGGCCGCCAGTTTCGCGAGGATCGCTTCCCCGCGAACAAAGCAGTTTCGCATGTCGACCAGAGCCGACGATCGCGACGTTGTTGTTACTGGCATGGCTGTCGCGTCGGGAGGCATCTGAGACGGATCAGCGGATGACTCAAAGAGTGCGGCTGGCCGGCGTGCCGGATTTTCAAAAGTTGCCGTGACCTGTTCCAGTTGCACGGTTTCGTTTCGACCGATGCCGAACAGCGAGTAGCGATCTGCAGCCGCGTCGACAGGAATGACCATGCGGAATTCGACATTGATGATGTGCAACGGTCCGCCGCCGACAGAAATCATGCGAACGGCAGCGTCGGTGGAATCGAGGTCGGTGGGTTCGAACTCGACAACGGGGTGAAACCCGCGTGCAGCTCGGATCGTGATGCTCTTTCTGGAGATGCGGAATGAGCGTTCCGTCCGTGTGCCGTTGAACTGCAGTTCGATCGTGCTCCCGTCTGCTGCCGCCGCACAGGCAGATTCCAGCGTGCGATAGGAGTCTTTCTGCCGACTGTCACTGGAGATGAGGGTCACCGGGTATTCAGCATCCAGAGGTGTGACTGCTGTCGTGTCCGAAACCGTTGACTTGCCTGTTCCTCCGGTGGACTGCGAGCCGGGTGTGTTTTCTGGCGAGGTCTTTGACGGTCCCTGGGCGATGGCTGTTCGCGGCGGTTTGGGAGATGTCGGATCACTATCGCCGGAGCGGCTTCCGGATTGAGTTGTCGACTGAGTGCTGTTAACTGATGCGGCGGGGGCTGTTCCGGTTTCCGGGTGACTGGGAGTCGATGATGAACGACTACCGTCGGGGGAAGTCACCGATACCGCAACGCGGTTGTCGGGTGGTGAAGGCGTTTGAGGAAGGTCTGTCGAGCCGGACGTTGCAGCTGAGCCGGAATCAGTGGGGGCCGTGCCATCTGACGTATCTGCGATGATGCCTGCAGAACCGGATTCCGGAGAACTGCTGGCGCCATTATCAGATGCCGACCGCATTCCCCCGCCGGGGGAAACAGCGTCGCTACCGAGTTGTGGGAAGGCAGAGAGCAATCCGACAACGCCAAACAGAATGGCGACGGTCGCGAGCCATCCGGCATGTCGTGAGATACCACTTGGTTCGACCGCCTTCGATGCGACCCAGACCAGACCCTCCGGGTTGGCGCCTCGCAGTCCAAGTGTTGCGGCAACGTAGCTCAGGTCGCGAATCAGCAGTTCCGGCGTCTGGTAGCGACGGTTTCGGTCGCTGTTCATCATTCTGCGGACGACAGCGGATAGCGCTTCCGGGACGCGGGGATTGATTGCCGCTGGGTCCGGTGCTTCCTTGCCCTGGTGATCGAGCAGCTTCTGCAGGACCGTGCCTTCGGGATACGGCGGTTGTCCGGTCAGCATGTGATACATCGTGCAGCCCAGCGAGTAGATGTCGCTGCGCACGTCGACTGATCGCGGATCCTTAGCCTGCTCGGGAGAGATATAGTCGAACGTTCCGAGCGTCGTGCCCGGCAGCGTCAGGTCGCCTTGTGATTCCGTGCTGTCCTTGCGGGCCAGTCCGAGGTCCACGAGCTTGGCTCGGCCGGTTGGCGTGATGATCACGTTCGACGGCTTGATGTCTCGGTGCACAACGCCCATCGCCGCGGTGTGCTTGAGTGCGTAGGCAATCTGCAGCGTGTAGTTCACTGCATCGCCAGGAGAGAGCCGGCCTTCAGACCGGATCAGGTCTCGGATGTTGGCCCCTGTGACGTACTCGAATGCGATGAAGTTGAGCCCACGTTCGGCGCCGATGTAGTAAACGCGGGCGATGTTTTCGTGATCAAGTCGGGCTGCTGCTCGCGCTTCATTCTGAAAGCGTTTGACGGATGAGTCGTCGTAAGACTGAGAAGGCGCCAGCAGTTTCAGGGCAACGTGTCGCTGCAGTCGCGTGTCGACCGCTCGGAACACGGCTCCCATGCCGCCGAGGCCGATGCGTTCCTCAATGCGAAAGTGGTCAAGTTCCACTCCCGCCGGGCTGAGACTGGAGAACGTCGATCCCGCCTCGCTGGGAGGTGGGAACAGACGGTTCATGATGCTTGCGGCTTCTCCCGCAACTTCGGGTCCGGCGGGTATCGCGGTTTGCGGTGAGCCCGAGTTAATCACAGTTTCCGAACTGGCCAGCCGCGGGGCGGCAGGACTCACGCCGGGATGAACACTGCTGCCTCCGGTAGCGTGTGGAGGCCGGGAGGCTGCTGGCTGTGGCAGGTCGCCGGGGGGCTGTTCAGGCAGCGAATATGCAGGCAGCTCTGGCTTCGCTTCCGGGAGCGAGCCGGGTTCGTGCGAGTGTGTGCTGCGTTCACCGGGGACCATTGTGTCGTCGCTGTTCTGTCGAACGGGATTATGTTTGCAGGGCCGGAATTGTCAGTTGCCGGTGATCTCTGTCAGGTGGCTGTCAACAGACTCCAGGTACTTGCGGGTGCTCACAAAGAAGTCTTCGGCGAACTGCTGACTCTCCAGCAGAGTCATCACCTGGTTTCGGACCGTGATGTCTTTTACGCCGGCTCCGCCTTCATCGAAAGGAGAATCCGGCCTGACCAGTTCGTGCAGTTCACTGGTTCTCGGGATCAGGTTTCTGTCGAAGTGGTCGATGACTTCCCGCGTCAATCTCTCGGCCTCTTTGCAGACGTCGCGCAACGGAACGTCTTTGAGAGAATCACTCATCTGAACCTCACACGCAGCCAGCACTGCAGTCAGGAGGGAATTATCGCGGCGAAAGACAGGATCGGGACAGCGCCGCACGCGAGAGGGGAATTACCTGATATTTAATCCGTCGTCAGTCGAAGACGTCAAGAACGCTTCGGCTAATTGGAGCGGAACTCGCCAGGCCTAACACAGCCAGAGCAGTGGCCGTCGGAGCACTGTTGACGGGCCATGTTTGCGGTCAGACCCGAATAAAATGTCGCAGTGATCGTGGATGTCGCAGAGGCGTCCGCTGCTGCACTTGCCGACGACGCAGTCGAGCTGTTCAATCTGTGCAGCCATGAAGATTCTCGTTCTCTCAGATATCCACTCGAACTGGCCTGCACTGAAGGCGATTGACGAGTCGTTTGACGCCTGCCTGTTCGCGGGTGATCTGGTCGATTACGCCACGGATCCGATTCCGTGCATCGACTGGATTCGAAAGAACGCGACGGCCAGTGTGCGAGGGAATCATGACCACGCGGTTGCCCAGCGAGTCCCTGTTCGGAAGCGGACCGGTTTGTCACGTCTGGCAGCAAAGGCGCGACCCGTTCACTGGGAGTTGCTCAGCAACGACTATCTGCGTTTCCTGGGCCGGATTCCCGTGACGCGGCGGCTCGAACTCGACGGTCAGACGTTCTACATGGTCCATGCGACGCCGCGCGACCCGTTCGACGAGTACCTGAAGCAGGACGAGGACGGCTGGCGGCAACGTCTCGAGGGGATCGATGCCGACTTCGTCTGCGTCGGACATTCGCATGCGCAGTTCTGCCTCGACCTGGGCGACAAGAAAGTCATCAATCCAGGTTCCGTCGGGCAGCCCCGGGACGGCGACCCTCGCGCCGCCTACTGCGTCATTGAGAATGGCGAAATTCAGATGCGGCGCGCCGAGTACGACGTTTCTGAGACGATCGATCAGATGCGGGCCTGCGGCGTCAACGGTGACGCGCTCGAACTCGCCGAACATTTTCTTCGTACCGGCGGTCGCCTGCTGCCCGAAATCAGCGGTTCGGACGAGTAGCAGTCTGCTCTCAATGACTGCATTCGAGTGACCACGGATATTTCTCTGGACCTCGTAAGCCCGTGTCTCACGCCGCCAGTCTAGCAGTGACAGGCTTCCAGAAACTTCGGTCGGGCTACGTTTTTTCGTACGGAAAGCGGGCTTCGCAGCAATCAATCGCCGGAGTGTTTTCTCCGGAAGCTTCCACTGGCCGGCGATTACGGGAGAATGCTCTGTTCAGAGGTGGGAGCTGTCCACACACCAGCGGGTCACATCATGCGAGTTCAAAATCGATTTCGCGGAACTCGAGGACGTCGAAACAGACGGTGGCGATCACTGTCCGCCGAGTTTCTTGAGTCTCGAACAATGCTCTCCGCGACCGCGGTCGGCACTGGAGAGTCAGTGCGTGTGACCGTCTTCGCTGACGTGGCTGCTGCGGAAGTTCTTGCGTCCCTGAATTCGGACGACACCGCCGGCCCCCTGACGATCTCCGTTCAATCAAACGATTCAGTCGAACTGTTCTCCGCTCTGACTGTTTTCTCGGACGAGACGAACGCAGACCAGGCTAGCTCTGACTCGCTGTCGTCAGGTCAGAACGCGACGATTCATCTGGTGGGTCTCAGCTTAGACAACGACGCGTCAGGTGGAGTCACGGTCGCGTTCGATCGCTTCGTCATTCGAGCGGCGTCATACGATTACGCAGGTTTCGACGATCGCT
>JAPOLP010000919.1 GCA_029977045.1 Planctomycetota bacterium | reverse complement strand
TCTTCTTCAGCAGCCGGGACCGGAGGGACGCCGACTGGCGTCAGGTCGATCGGTCGTGGAGTTTCGTCGTTCGCTGACGGCGTACCGTCGAGACGTTCTCTGCTGACGTTCTTGACGCGTGAAAATGCGGCAGCGGTGTGACGCCAGGAGGCTCGGAGGTGCGTCGCGACTTTTGCTGCGGGTTTGAGACTCGGCACGGGCAGTGTGCGGAAGGCTGCAGTTACAGGGGCAGTTGGCTCTTCAGTGGCTTCAACTGAATCGCCTTCGACCGAAGCTGTCGGGCTCTGGCCGCGAACGATCATTTCTTCCGAGCCTGACGTCTCCGCCAGAAGCTGGCCGGGCGGCAGGTTCAGTCGCGGGAAGCCGGCCATCACCCAACCGGTCCAGTCCTGTTCGAGATGCTCGATCGATTTCTGTTCGTAGTGCGTCTTCAGAGCCGCGTCCCAGCCGCGTTGATGCGCGTCGTTGAGGAATGCGAGAAACGTTTTTCGTCCGCCCTTCTGGATCAGGTAGTCGGTCACGCAATAACTCTGAGCGTACATCGCCATGACCTGCCGCATGTCGGACGGGTACTGCGTCATGCTCATCAGAACGCGGAGCGGGATGCGACGACCGTCGTGCATCACCTGTTGAATCTCATCGATCTGTCGCTGCCGTTCCGAGTCGTGCTCGAAGATCGTCGCCGCGCCTTCGTCCGCCCAGCGCGGCACCTTGCGACGGAAGTAGCAGGCGAGGATCGTATGATTCACTTCGTGCGGGATCACCGAATCGAGAATGCGTTCGACCGAGCCCTGCACGCGCATCCGCCAGCCGTAAACCTCACCGCCTGAGAACTTGAAGCTGGTCGAGCCACCTGCTCCCTTGTTCGGATCGGCGTCAACTTCGACGGTGCAACGATTCCCCCAGTTATCCAGCTCGTAACCGTACCACAGCATCGCCAGCTTCTTGCGCTGAAACTCGGCAACTTCCGCAACTCGGCGAGCGACGGCTTCGCTGGGAGCGGTCACCAGAAAGTTCGGACTGGCGACGCTGGCAGCCTGCACGCTGCGAGAAGACGTCAGAACGATCAGCAATAAGAGAGCGCGACGAACAGCCGGCATATGTTTCCTTCCGTGGAATCCGCAGGCCTCAATCCCTGAAGCCGGTTCAATTGTCCGGACCAAGCAACGACTGCGCCAAAAGCTGTCCTGCGTGATGCAGTCCCGCCTCGGAACCTCGCCGGCAAAAGTTACATCTGGCTGAAAACGTCGGGAAAAATGAGCGTTTTCGCGATCGAAGAAATCGCGCCCAATCGTCGCCGCACTTCAGGCGACGTCGCTTCGGAACACACTCCGCCGTGTAACTTTTGCAAATCCGAACTTTTCGTTCTTAAGCCGTTGCCGGAAATCCTGGAAGACCAATTCCGCCGTCTGGAACCCACGGATCAACGCCTGGTGTCGTATCTGATGCCCCGTTTGAAACGTGGCTTTGCTCAGCAGCAGTGCGCGGAAGCAACTCTTGTTTTTGTGTTCTGAGGCAAAACGAAGACTCGTTCTCACGGTTAGGGATTGATGTTTACTCGTTTCGAGAACTGTTGCAGAATCCTTCTGGCTGTTTCGAAAGCCGTCGCCACCATGATTGACTCGCGACGCTCCAGCAGGACGGCGCAATTTCGAGACGTGGACCCGGGATGGAACCCTGTGTGTTACCCCCGGTCACGAGAGATCCAGTCGAAGCTCAGCTTCGCGCCTGGCGAAGTTCCTGCTGAGACTGAATGCCCCGTTTCCGGTGGTAGCCTTAAGGCCTGTTTGCTGAGCCGACTGCGGCTCTCAGATCGACAGGGATGTCGGGCGGTGGCATTGCCAACCGTGATGGCGTCCTGATCTCAGGCAGCCGACTCAGCGACTGAAACCATTCGTCCAACTCAAGGGGGCGAGTTTGGACGGCGCAGCACTTCCACAAGGGAAGGAGAGGTGCCATGCAGAACGGTCGCGAGTTACTTCAATCCGTCGCCAGCCAGCAGAACCTGGACGCTTACCAGCAGGAACACTGGCAGGGCAGCTTCGACGATTATCTCGATATCGTCCGCTCGAACCCCAAAGTCACCCGCAACGCGCACCAGCGTCTGTACGACATGGTGACCAGCTACGGGACTTACGAGATCGAAAGCGGCAAAGACACGCTGACCCGCTACTCGTTCTTCGATGATCCGATGGGCGACGGCCAGGACGCCATCTTCGGTCTGACTCGTCCGCTCACGGCGCTCGTCAACGTCTTCAAGAGCGCGGCACTTGGTTACGGTGCCGAAAAACGCGTTCTGCTGCTGCACGTGCCCGTCGGCAGTTCGAAATCGACGATCGCGAGGCTGCTCAAGAAGGGCCTCGAACGTTATGCCCGCACCGAAGAGGGCGCGCTTTACACGTTCGGCTGGAAAGAAGACGACGGCTCATTCACCTGGGACCCGATGCACAGCGAGCCGCTGCAACTGATCCCCATGGCCCAGCGTGCCGGCATCGCAGCCTGGCTGAACGAAGGCCGTGGCGAAGATGATTTTCAGGTCGAAATCCGCGGCGACATCTGCCCGCTGAGTCGCTTCATGTTTCAGCAGCGGATGGAGAAGTACAACGGCGACTGGACGAAAGTTGTTGGCGACATCGTCGTTCGCCGGATGCTGCTGTCCGAGCAGGACCGCATCGGGATTGGCACTTTCCAGCCGAAGGACGAGAAGAACCAGGACTCGACGGAGCTAACCGGCGACATCAACTACCGGAAGATCGCCGAGTACGGTTCGGATTCGGATCCGCGCGCGTTCAACTTCGACGGCGAGTTCAACGTCGCCAACCGCGGCATGATCGAGTTCATCGAAGTGCTGAAGCTCGATGTCGCGTTCCTGTACGACCTTCTGGGCGCGTCGCAGGAGCACAAGATCAAGCCGAAGAAGTTCGCTCAGACGGACATCGACACGGTGATCATCGGGCACACCAACGAGCCCGAGTACAAGAAGCTGCAGTCCAACGAGTTCATGGAAGCGCTGCGTGACCGCACAATAAAAATCGACGTGCCTTAC
>JAPOLP010001043.1 GCA_029977045.1 Planctomycetota bacterium | reverse complement strand
GACTGACTTCTCGCAATGGGCCGGCGAGGAACTCGAACTGAATCGCCCGTGGCTCGAAGAGAACGCCAGGCCCGGAGAGCGGGGCCGGTCACTGCTGTTGTACGTAACCCGCGATCTGCAGGAGATGCTCAAGACTCCGCCAGGCGCCGAGCGTCCGCATCAGCAGCGCGTCGCCGGCTTTTTCGAGCAGCTCGAAGAGCTATACGCTTCCGCTCCTGACTAACGCCGCTCCAAAGACGCTGTCTGCTGCAGCTGCTGGCAGGTCACTTTGTCTCGGTGATTCTGGTCATTCGGAGAACCTGCACGCTCGACTGATCGCGTACGACGATGTTCTGACCGGCCAGTGCCACGTGAGCCCACGCGGGTTGTTCAGTTACTCGATAACGATCCAGGAGTTTCAGCTCGTCTGGAGAAGCCGCAATCAGCAGCAGTTCACCCTGCTCATCAAGGGCCAGAATCTGATTGCTCTGCGCGATCATGCTCCAGTACTTGCCAAACGGCTGCGAAATCCAACATTCTTTTCCGGTCTTCAAATCGATGCAGGCGAAGCGCTGATTTCGCAGGTGCAGATAAACATGACCGTCAATCACGACGGGCGATGACATGTATCCCTGCACTTTATTTCGCCACAGCTGAGTAACTCTGAAGCCGTCGTTAACCGATCCTGCGACGTCGAACAGGTACGAGCCTCCGCCGTAGGTGCTGGTGAAAACTCGATTGCCGATCACGGTCGGCGTCAGGATGTTCATGCCGCGGAAGGCTTCCACTTCGATCGACCACAGCACCTCACCGCTGCCGAGATCCACGCCGGCCAGTTTCGACCGGGTCTGGACGACCGCCTGACGGTACCCGCCCAGCACCGCGATGACGGGCGAAGAAAAGGCGCTGCCGAGCATCCCGCCGCCGTCGTCGAGCGTTCGCCAGATCACTTTGCCCGTCTCGCGGTCCAGCTTCACAAGGCCGGCTGCTGCCTGCAGGTAAACCGCGTCACCATCGACAAGCGGAGAACATACGCAGCCAAACGAAGGAAGCGGCGTCTTGAGCTTTTCGACGAAGTCAACACGCCAGCGTTCGCTGCCCGTGTCCGCATCGAGACACACAAGCACATCGCGCATCCCAGCAACAAACAGATCCTTTCCGTCGAGAGTTGGTGTAGAGCGTATCCAGCTTCCATTTGAGGCTGCGAAAAATGGAACGGTCATCGCTCCGGGCCACGAAACCGACCAGAGCTCCTCGCCAGTCTCTCGGCTAAGAGCACGCACGACCTCGTCCTTCTGACCTCGCGTCTCGGTGACAAAGACACGGTCACCGGAAACCAGCGGTCCGGAGTATCCGGGGCCGAGTTCGACAGACCATTTCTGTTGCAACGCCCCGGCGGACAGCTGCGACGGCCACGGCTGTCCGCTGACAAGTCCATTCCTCGATGGACCACGCCACTGAGGCCAGTGGTCTTCCGCAATTGCCTGCGCAGCCACGCAAAGCAGAGAAAAAGCAACGATGGCAGTTCGCATAAACGCTCCTTGGAAACGGGATTCAATCGCTGGTGTTAGACGCCTGCAGCTGCTTTCAAAGCCGGAAAATCGCGAATTGATCGAAGCGTCGTTGCTTTCAGAAATCGTCCGAATTCGGGATCGTCGCCGCGCAACAGCTTCCTACAACCGCCGCGACTGCTGGTGGTTTCCGGAGCCGGCCAGACAGTCCATCCAAGAATGACAAACCACTCAGGAGAGAAACTCATGTTGATTCCTCGTCGATCAGTTCTCGCAGCGCTTCTGGCCGGACTTGCTTACGTTTCAGCTTCTCCCACCAAGGCCGCGGAGAAGCACGACATCGTTCATACGGCGGTTGCAGCAGGCCAATTCAAAACGCTGGCGGCCGCTCTTGAGGCAGCTGATCTCGTCGGAGCATTGCAGGGCAAAGGCCCTTTCACCGTGTTTGCTCCAACCGACGCCGCCTTTGCGAAACTGCCGCAGGAGACCATTCAGACCCTGCTGAAGCCAGAATCGAAGGCAACCCTGCAATCGATTCTGACCTATCACGTCGTCGCGGGAGCGGTTGACTCACAGCAGGTAACAAAGCTGCCACAGGCGACGACACTCAATGGACAGCGAGTCGATATTTCAGTCCAGAACGGGTCGGTGAAGATCGATAACGCGACTGTGACAACTGCCGATATCCATTGCTCGAACGGCGTGATCCATGTCATCGACTCGGTCATCCTGCCAGTGAATGACAACCTCGCGGCAGTCGCATCGAATGCCGGCACCTTCAAGACGCTTGTGGCTGCAGCAAAGGCGGCCGGTCTCGTCGACGCACTCACCGGCGACCAGCCGCTGACCGTGTTCGCCCCGACTGACGAAGCTTTCGCGAAGCTGCCGAAAGGCACGGTCGAAAGCCTGCTGAAGAAGGAAAACCTCGGCCAGCTCAAGCAGATTCTCCTCTACCACGTTGTCAAAGGCCGGGTGTACTCGGACGAGGCACTGAAGCTGAAGGAAGCCCCGTCGCTGGCTGGTGGAATGTTGAAGAT
>JAPOLP010000058.1 GCA_029977045.1 Planctomycetota bacterium | reverse complement strand
GCGATCGGTTTCGTCACGCGACTCCAGACCTTCGGACGAGTAACGCCTGACCTCTTTCAGCATGAGCTTTTTCACTCGATGAGACGCGAAGCCAATCCGCGAGTTCTTTGTTGAGATATCCGACTTGTACGCGTTCAGGTTCGACACCGGCAGATAGTTGTAACGAATCTTCAGGTAGCCCTGTCCGCCGAAGCTGTTCCATGTTTCCGAGGTTCCGTCGCGGATCTCAAAGATCAGGTCACCGTCCGTGATCTCCATTCGCGTCGTGAACTCGATGACTTCGTTCGGCTTATTGAGCAGGTTGTAGTTCGGAAAGTTGCGGTATCCGAAGTTGGTCTCGTGGAACCACTTCTGGAGCTGCATTCCGCCGCCAGCGAAGTCCGGGTAGGTCGAGTGGTTCAGCTCGAAGATGGCATACGGACCTTCGAGGTGTCCGAGCGGTGACATGACCGTCACAATTTGCGGCGCATGTTCGGAAGCACTCGGTGTGCCGATTTCGACACTCCAGTCTTCTTCAATGCGAATGATGTCAGGGTCATCTGCAGTCGCGACAGACGCGAGACTCGACACGGCGAGAAACATGGGCAGGCCGATCAGGGCGATTGATCGGCGGGAGAAAGCGGCAGTCAGGGGGCTGAGCAGCCTGGCTGCGACACGACGAGGAGTAGTCGCGACGTGCATGGTAGGGCCTTTCATCTCGAAGCCTTCGGGAACCCGGCCATCTCGATGTCATGCCCCGACGGAACGAAACGTTCTACGACGGTGATGGCAAATCGAGACCCGTGGTTTTGCGTCCCCGCCTCACGACGGGTTTGCCGTTTCGTGGTCTCCTGAAAGCCTCAGCGCGCGGTGCGTCTGCAGTGATCTGGGCGAGTCCGATTCGGTGACGTTGTCCCAGTCTGCGATTTCGCTGAATCCGCCTGCGATGAGTTCACATCCCTGCTGCGGCGTATACCTCGCCCGCTGAGTTGTCCGCTGCAGAACAACTCTTACACATTTTGAGAGCCGTGCTGCCGCAATCGACGAGGATCAGCCCGGATGGCCTCGAAGCGCAAGACGCGTCGTGACAGGCCCGCACGTCATGTACTGAACGCAGCAAACGAACGGAGGTGAATCACTGGATGGCAACCAGACTCCAGAGCAGTGCAGCGCAGGGAGCGAGTCCGAAGACGGCCAGCAGGATGACGTAGGTCGCGACGGTTCGGACCTGGGCTGGCGAGCTTGGGTGAAACACGGAGCAGAATGTCTGCGGCAGCAGTTTCGCCAGCAGACTGACTGCGATCCACCAGACTGTTGATGCAGTGAGAGCGGCGCAGGAGATCAGCGTCCAGTAGCGGGGAACCTGCTGACTGCGTGAAGGGTCGACGAAGTCTTCTCCGAAGAAGTTCCAGGCGGGGTCAACGTCCAGTGCGAGTGGTGCGGCACCGAAGAGGAAGATCATGATTGCCGGGCAGATCAGCAGAATGAGAAACACTGTCAGGTAACCGGCGGTCAGTGTCGGAAGCACGATCCACTGAGCGGGCCGCAACTCAGCCCAGGCGTTGATTCGTCCGACGATTCCACGAGCGATCACGAACGACAGCAGGCCCATCAACAGCCCGCCAAAGAATTCGTCGCCGTAACGCGCTGTCGTGACGAGCATCACCGCGAAGAACGAAGCGAGCGCCGTTGTTCCTGCGAGCAGAAACTCTGCGGGACGGATGGCTGCCGCCAGCGACGTCAAGACTGCGACAAGTCGCGAACCGATTTCATCCAGAAACCGAACAAGCCCGCCTGTCTCCGGCTGCCGGTCGGACTCGTGCTGTGATGCTTCGTCACTTGTCCTGTGTCGATTGGACTGCCAGGCGGCCATTCGGTCACGGCACCAGTTTCTCGCGGCGCGGGCTCGCCGTTGAACGTCGACGCGTCGCGGGCGATGGGTCGTCCCTGAAATATGCTCGACTTCGTGGCCAACGTCGCTGACGTGCTGGTAGCGGCGCCCCGGTTCCTTTTCGAGCGTTCTCAGAACGACTTCGTCGAGTCGTACGTCGACGATGACCTTCCGTGAAGGCGGATCGAAGCGGCCAATTGGCAACTCGCCGGTCAGCATCTCGTAAAACACGACGCCCAGGGAGTAGATGTCGGCGCGATGGTCGACTTCGAGCGGTCGCTCCATCTGCTCGGGAGCCATGTAGTGCGGCGTGCCGACGATGTGTCGCGAGGCCGTCAGTGGCAGCTCGGTTTCCGGCAGGGCAAGCAGTTTCGCGAGACCGAAGTCGGCGATTTTCACGTGGCCGTTTTTCGAGAGCAGAATATTTTCCGGCTTGATATCGCGATGCACGATGCCCTGGTCGTGAGCGAACTGCAGCGCTCCACAGATTTCCGACACGACGCGGAGTGCCTCGGTGGGCGTCAGGGACTTTCGCCGGATGGCCTCGCGGAGCGTCACGCCTTCGACAAATTCCATCACGAAGTAGTAGTAGCCGCCGGTCTCGCCGAAATCGTGCATCCCGACTATGTGCGGATGCGAGAGCTTCGCCAGAGCGCGTGCCTCGCGGGCAAACCGCTCAGCAAAGGCGGGATCAGCACCTGATTCCCGAGGCAGGATCTTCAGGGCAATCGTCCGGTCGAGGCTGTTCTGCCGTGCTCGAAAGACAGCGCCCATTCCGCCGACGCCGAGCAGTTCAAACGCTGAGAACTGTGGAAACAGCGGCTCCAGTTCCTCGGCTTCTGGAACCGCGAACCGAGGCTTCCTCACGCCAGCTTCGGATTCGAGCGACGGTTCCTGAGACTCAACCATGACCCGCTGCATCAGGCAACGTGGACACAGTTCCCGCAGTTCGGCTTTGGCTTCGAACTGAGTTCCGCAGTCCGGGCAGGTCGTCAGTGTGGGCGTCTCAGGCATCGGGCGGCTCCAGAGGGAAAGGTATTCAGTCACCTTTCTGTAAAGCAGCGAGCCGACAGCGTAACACGATTTGCAGAGATTTCTGTCGGCAGGATGCCGTGCCACGCAGCTACGGAACCAGATCACCACCGATATTCAGCCTATTTCCGCCTGCCGGACAGATTCTGGCAGGTCCGACTGAACGGACCGGTGAATCCAGACCGATGACTGAACTGGAGCAGTGTGTGCAGCGTCGGGACAGAGATGGGCCAATTCGTCCAGTTGCTGGGGGAAGTCATCGTCGTATAATCGAGGTCCTTCCGGATACTTTGCCGTCAGCAGGCCACGGTGGTTGTTTGCTCCAGACACCGCGTCCAGGACGCCCGCCTGACGGTCCAACCAATTGACGTCGCAGCAAGCCGTCACTGAAGTCAGCAAGCTGCGATGCCTCGCCTGGAAATCTCAGGATGACAATCGAGTCTGCCACAGCTCGAATTTTATGCTTCAGCCGCGACGTCAATCAGGCTCGCGAATTCGGAGCCCGGTTCCAAAGCGACTACGATGTCGTCTGTCCCGAATCGATCGAAGACAGCCTCGAAAGCCTGCAGCAGGGCGGCTTTGCGGGGCTTTTTTTGTGCGGCTGCGACATGTCCGCTGCCGGGCTTCTGCTGCAGGCGGGCGGCATTCTCGAAAACCTGCACGACGGCTTCGCCCTCGTCGGTTTGAATCGCGAGATCCTCTGGCACAACGCTCGCTTCCGCGAACTCGCTGGCGATGGCGAGACTCTGGTTGGCAACAACTTCTATTCGTGCTTCGGTGCCCCTGAGATTCTCGGCCCGGACTTCTGCCCGTTGAACACAGCGATCGGAATGGGCGAGTCCGCTCGAAGCACGCTGAGAATCGGCGACAAAACGTATTACGAAGTTGAGGCGACGCCGGTCTTTGACCCCAATGCCGAGTATCAGGGAGTTGCCCGCTACCTGATCATCGTCCTCCGCGACACGTCGGCGCAGGTCCTGCAGAAGCAGAAGCTCAACGCGATCTATCAGGCCGGGCTGGAACTGGGCGACCTGACGCCGCAGGAACTGCTCGAAATGTCGGTCGAGGACCGCATCGAACTCCTGAAGTCCAAGATCCTGCACTTCACGCAGGACCTGCTGGAATACGAAACCGTCGAGATTCGGCTGCTCAACCGTCGCACACGGCAACTCGAACCGCTGCTGGCGGTCGGCATGGAAGAGGAAGCTGAGCGGCGTCCGTTGATGGCCAGCCCCAAAGACAACGGTGTGACCGGCTTCGTCGCCGCGACGGGCAAGAGTTACCTCTGCGAAGATACGAGCACCGACCCGCTCTACATCCTGGGAGCCGCTGAAGCACGCAGTTCGTTGACGGTTCCGCTGACGCTGCACGACGAAGTCTTCGGAACATTCAACGTCGAGAGCCCGCGGCCAGGTGCGTTCTCAGAGAACGACCTGCAGTTTCTGGAGCTGTTCGCCCGTGAGATCGCGGTCGCTCTGAACACGCTTGACCTGCTGGCCGTCGAAAAGAGTTCAACCGCCAGCCGCAAGGCCGAAGCCATCCTCCGCGAAGTCGCGGAACCTGTCGACGAGATCATTCAGGATTCAACCTGGCTGCTCGAAAACGCCGTCGGGTCGAATCCCCAGATCATGGATCGCCTGCGCGACGTCCTGAAACATACACGCGGCATCAAGCAGATGATCCAGCGGGCGGGTATGGAGACCGAAGGTCGCGCGCTCGACGACATGGACGAGGGCGAAAGCAGCCCCATGCTGCGGGCCAAGAAAGTGCTGGTCGTTGACGCGGATGACGAAGTGCGTCGTTCAGCACACCAGTTGCTCGGTCGGCTGGGCTGCGATGTCGAGACCGCTCACGATGCGGAAGAGTGCTTCCTGCTCGCTCGGTCCTTCCACTACGACGCGGTGATCGCCGACATTCGGCTGCCGGACCGCAAGGGGTACGAGGTCTTCGAGCAGTTGCACCAGATCGACCCGCACCTCTGCGTCATTCTGATGACCGGCTACGGCTACGATCCTGGACACTCGATTGTGAAAGCCCGCCAGGCAGGCTGTGACACGTTCCTCTTCAAGCCGTTCCGCGTCGAGCAGCTGACGAAGGTGCTCGAGAAAGCGTTTCTGCCGCCCGGCGAACAGCCTGCCGAAAACGCGTAAGCCCGTTGCTCACTTTTGAGTGGCACTCAGGACTCAGGTTCCTGCTTTGTGAACTCGCGCAGCAACGCTGTCGCGTACGCCCCCGATGGCAACGTAAAACTCAGTCGCACTCCGCCGTCGATCACTTCAGCAGCGAAGTCACCGGGCCAGACCAGCAGCGGTCGGCGCGTTCCGCTCGTCAGCTTGCGGAATCTCTGAAACGCGTCCGGCGTCAGGCCAAATCGGTCGAGGATGGCAGCCTCACGAGTCGCTGGCTCTCCCGCAGGCTGTCTCATTTTCGGACCGAAGATCGGTCCCGTCAGAACAGTCTCCCGGTTGTCAAAGCGAGCCTGCTCGGTGGCAGCATCTTCAACGACGAAACAGCCACCAGAGCCGACGACCTGCATCACGTCACCGGGCAGCAGCTTGTGTGTCAGGCTGTCGCTGACTCGTTCGGCAACCCAGTCGTTGAACATCCGGGATTGAGCCGCCGAAAGCGCGAACCGCAGCGCGTTCTTACCAAGACGCCGAACGTGCTCTCCTCGCAGCAATCGGAAACCGTCCGAGTCCGTGTCGTCGCCGCGACCGAATCGCTGCTCGCCGTAATAGTTCAGGAACCCAAGTCGCCCAATCGCTTCTGAAGTGGTCTCGACGATCTGTCGCAGTTCAGTGGCGTCGCTGATGTCGACGTCGCGGAGAACGATTTCAAACCGATTGCCGGCCAGGTGTCCGGTCTTCAGCTTGTTGCCGTGCCGCTTCGACTCGATCACCTCGATCTGGTCGGTGCTGAGACGCGACGGGTCTTCGACGGATCGAGCGGGTACGGAAACGTACTGTGTCGTAACTGCTCGCCGATCCTTTCGACCAGCGACACCAATCTCAGACTGGCTGATTTCCAGCGTTTGAGCGATGTGCGCGATCAGGTCCGTCGCGCTGACCTCGCGTTTGCGGATTCGCAGATACAGAAATTCGCCTTCGCCGCAGGCTTCGTACAGCGGGACTTCGTCGACGACGAAGTCTTCAGGCTGCACCTTCAGTTGCCCGCCAATGCCAGGCGTGTCCGTGAGAAATGGCAGGTGATCCATCAGTCGCAAGGCCTTCTGAAACGCTACCGCAGATAGCGGAAGTCGAGACTCGCAAACAACGACTGGCAGATCAGCGTCCAGGCTTTTGTGCGAGCGGCAGGTTCGCTTCCTGCTTCACTCAGCAACTCTTCGGCCAGCGACCGCTCAGCCGGAGTTGGCAGTCGTCCCAGAAACAGCAGATGAGCTCGATCGATGCGTTCGGTCTCAGTGATCTCGTTGTTCTGATGCAACCGCTCTGCCGCGAATCCGGACTGCTGGTAAATCCAGGGGCTGTTCAGGAAGTAGAGGCCCTGAGTTGGAAGTGTGCTGACCGCGCGGCGTCCCATCGGCAGGTTGGGATCGGCAAAGTCAAAGACCTCGAACACGTCGAGCAGCGTGTTGCGAAACACGGGGACATACACACTGCGGCGCCGACCATCGAATTCTTCGCTGTTGAACTCGTACCCGAACTCAGACTTCGTTCCCGGTCGAATTGTCGAACCGCCCGGAGTCAGGTCGAGCTGCCCACTGACAGAAAGAATCGCGTCGCGAATGCACTCGGCATCCAGACGCCTTCGCGGCGCATAGGCCAGCAACCGGTTCTCTGGATCGACGCGCAACGCATCTGGATCAGACTGATTCGCGAGTTGATAAGTCTTTGACAGGACGATCTGTCGAATGAGATGTCGTACCGACCAGTCGTGGTCGACGAACTCGCTGGCGAGCCAGTCGAGCAGTTCCGGATGAGTTGGCAGTTCGCCCGTCGTCCCGAAGTTGTCGACGGAGCGGACGATGCCATTGCCCATCAGCCAGTACCAGATTCGGTTGGCTGCGACGCGGGCAGTCAGAGTGTTATCAGGACTTGCGATCCAGTCAGCCAGTTCGCGGCGGCCACTTGCCACATCGGGGATCGCTGCGGGTTTGCCTCCCGTCATTATGGATAGGAATCCTCGCGGCACTTTCGGGCCGCGATTGTGGACGTTTCCGCGAATGCAGATGCTGCAGTCGTCGGGCGAGTCGCCTTCTTCGACTGACATGACCGCAGGAAGCGCTGGTGGCGAGTTCTTCTGCAGACGCTTCAACCGCTGATTCAGTTCGGCAAGTTCGCCTTTCAGGTCTGCCAGCTTCTGGTTGGCTGCCGTTGCTTCCTGAGGATCAGAGCCGGCCGTCTTCGGTCTGCCGACGAAGCTGGAAACGACTTCGCCATCTGCTGCAGCCGGTAGAAGCTGTACGGCGTCGGCGATGACAACTCCGTCCGCGTCACGGCACTGCAGTATGACGCGCAGAGTTTCCGAAAAGTCGAAGCTTCCCAGTGAGACAAAGTGGCTGTCGAGCGGCGGGGCCTTCTGCATGTTGACGGTGACCGTGCCATCGCCATCGGGGTGCCAGATCGTAACGCTGGCGTTTGAGGCCCGGTTGCTTGCCGCTGTGTACGAGAGACGGACCTCGTACCTGCCAGGCTGATCGATCTTGAACTCAAAAATCGCCTGAGCATCAGACTCGCTGGAGTGATGATAGCCGTCGCCGACGAACCCTTTGACGGACGTGCTCGGCGACCAGGCACCGACGAGTTGCGCTCTCGTTTCGTCGATCACCGAGCCAGCCAGAGCGGCGATCGGAACGATGTTCATTGCTGAGCCGCTGTCTTTTCCTTCGAGCCGTTTGATGCTCTTCTCGACGTCACTGATCTGCGCCGTCAGCGGGTCGACCTTTGCAGCGTATGCGGCGAGCTGCTGTTGCGTGTCTTCGTCAACCGGCAGGTCGCGCATCACGGGATTGGAAACATTGGCGTGATTCAGCGTCTTTGTGCTCGTGAAGATTCCCGCCAGCGCGTAGTAGTCGCGCGACGGAATCGGATCGAACTTGTGGTCATGACAACGGGCACAGCCAATCGTCATACCGAGAAACGCCTTGTTGATGACGTCAAGCTGCTCATCGACGACCTCCATGTCGAGCAGGTTCTTGTCCTGCAGCTCGTAGTTGATCGGCCCGATTGACAGCAGCGACGTCGCTGCCAGGTTAGCCCGCTGCTCGTCCAGAGTGTCGGCGTCGAGCAGGTCGCCGGCGAGTTGCTCGCGGATAAACCGGTCAAATGGCTTCCCGCTGTTGAACGCATCAATGACGTAGTCGCGATATCTCCAGGCTTCCTCGAACACCCGGGTTCGACCACCGCCGCTCGATTCCGAAAACCGAACGACGTCCAGCCAGTGCCTACCCCAACGCTCACCAAACTCGGGCGACTTAAGTAGCTCGTCGACAAGTCGTTCCAATGCCTGAGGATCATCATCCCGCAGAAACGCGTCGATCTGTTCCGGAGTCGGCGGCAGGCCAACCAGATCGAAATAGACACGCCGCAGCAGTGCCAATTTGTTTGCCGGCCCGAGTGGTTTCAGTCCCGCCTGATCTAGTTTGGCCTGTACGAACCGATCAACAGGAGTCTGCTCCCAGCCAGCGTCTGAAACGACCGGCAGGTCAGGGCGTTTGACGGGCTTGAATGACCAGAAGCTTCGGCCCTGTTCCAGCATGTCTTCAACCGACGGGCCAGTTGAATCGTCGCTGCCTTCACGCGGGTCCGGCGCTCCAATCCGAATCCACTTCTCGAAGTCGGCAATCACGTCTTTGGGCAGCTGCCCTTTCGGCGGCATTTCAAACGAGTCGTATCGCAACGCCGCGAGCAGCAGGCTGTCTTGCGGCTTACCGGGAACGACCGCTTCGCCGGAGTCACCGCCGCGCCGAATCCCTGCACGAGTATCGAGCAGCAGGCCACCTTGTCGCTTCTGCCCGGCAGCGTGGCACTCGTAACAGTGCTCGACGAGAACAGGCCGGATCCGCTTCTCGAAGAAGTCGAGTCCGGCGCCGTCAGGCAGCGGCTTGTCGGCGGCTGATAGCAGTGACGTACCGGCAAGTAATGGAAGCAAAGCGACGATTCGCAGTGACTGGCGTAAGGGCATTGGTGCGGTCCGGTGGACTTCCGATTTCCTGAATCGACAGAGGCCCGCAGTATCACTCGCGGGACCAACTGAAGTGCATGACCATACCAGACCGGCGAACAACCGCGAAGGATGCGGTTGCCCCAAACCTGCACGCTCACGATTGGCATTCAGAACCTGTCAGCAGGCATCGCGGACTAATCGTCGCCCAGCAGGCGAATGTCGCTGGCGCTGCCCATTCCGGCAGCGGCCTCGTCTTCAAAGCTATCGTCCAGCTTGTCGCTGAAGTCCGGGAACGAGTCCATGACTTCCGTGCGGTCGGGCCGGCCTTCGTCAGCGTCGGGCTTTTCGTCGGGACCGAGATAGACTCGAAAACGGGCATTGGCGAACGCGATTTCATCACCGGGAAGCAGAGCACCGCGAGTCACTCTCTGGCCGTTGACCTTCGTGCCGTTCGTGCTGCCGAGATCGCGAATGAAGAGCAGGCCGTCTGTCTTGACGATGACGCAGTGCAGCTTGGAAACGCTGGATCGATCGAGATAGACGTCGCACACACCGCGCTTGCGGCCGACGACCGTCACGTCTTTCTTCAGGACGACCGGATGGTCGCCGTCGATCGAAATCAGTTTTGCAAGCATGGCCCCGTCCGGGCTGCTGCCTGTCCAACAAACGAAGCGACGCACGCGATGGCTGACGATGAAAGATTTGCGTCGAAACTCGTTGAGGACAGACGATGTCGCCAGCGGGCAATTGTCCGACACAGAACCACGAAGTCAAGCTGTCCGTTGCAAAGGGACAGATATCCGGGACCTGCCAAACCGTTGCAATCGGAGTATTCACGACAAAGCACGGCCTGCCGCGTGGCTCTCAACGAAGGCCCTTCAACGCCTGACTGTTCGATGCGTCACTCAGCCTTGCTGAGTTGGCACCGCCGGGTAATAGCCCGAACCGTTCCTGATCAGGCAGCGCCAACGGTTGTCCTTCCGCTTGCCACGACAGCCGGAACTCGATCAGCCGAAGCAGGGCACTGCGCCAGAAAACCTGTCAGTCCATCCTCAATCAGCGGTATCGTGACACCGAGCAACTCGCGTGCGACGGAACAATCGAGCGTGGTTTCGCCCCTGTCACGGCCATGCGAATTCTGACTCAACAACGATTCGTCCGGAATGATCGCTGCCGGTCGATCGGCGACAGCACTTAATCGTTCCGCGAACTGGTAGGGGCTGAGTCGCTCAGCGCCGCCGAGGTGAAGCAAACCGCAGACTTCCGCATCGAAAGCCTTTTCAATCAGTCTGCCGAGGTCTGTCACCAGGACGGGTGACGCATGTCGGACGAAATCTGCGCGCTCAACGAGGCCGTTGCTGATCTCATCAAGCATTGCCGCGGCAAAGCCCTGCTCCGTGGAGCACGGGCTCCACCCGAAGACATTCGTACGGACAATCAATGCTTCGGGGAGAACGTTCAGGATTTCAGTTTCGACTTCGCGAAGCCGAACGGCGCTCTCGTGAGAACTGAAGTGATCGTCATCCTCAGTGTGCGACATCCAGGGCCCTGCAAAAACAGAATCCGACGACACAAAGGTGAAGTCGATTCTGTGCCGCGAGGCTGCTCGAGCCCATTCGAGGGCGAGTGAGTCGTCGAATCCGTTCTGGACTGGCTGACGATCCCAGGACGAACGGGACGCCTTTCCGCAGAACACAATTCGAGCTGGAGAGACCGATTGAATCTGCTGCTCGATCGTTGTGACGCTTGTTGAACTCAGGTGCAGGGTCCGGCAGTTCGCGAGTTCAACTCCAGCAACGTTCGACAGACCAGTTACGTGGTGCGTCGAACTCAGCGCCGTCGCCAGACCAGCTCCCGCAATGCTTTCCACTCCGACGATCAAAACTGAGTTCATGCGTCGCCTCCATGCGATCAACAATGGGTGCCTCGCGAACCAGATCGCCGACTGGAATTCTGTCAGACACGCCCGACAGTGACCCAGCAAAGCGACGACGCGAGAGAATGCCGACCGGACTGTTCCCTCAGCCAGCCGACAGAGACTGCCCGAGTATACGAGTGCGGCGAAAATCCGACCAAGACGACTTTCGCTTCCGACACTCGGACAGTGTTGCATTTCGATGGGTTTTCACCGGCAACCGCCACTCCAACTTCCGGAATTCCTCAGCGGGGCGGTTCACGACCGACGGTCCTGCTCGGTAACATCCGCCTCGTTAAGGGGCTTTCGCCGGTATCTTCAGACACAGATCGGCGAGCTGAACAGTACGTTTTCAAGTGACGGAATCCAGATATGAGCGTTCGTGGCGTGCGAGGCGCGACAACCGTTGAGGGCGACATTCCTGCCGACATCCACGAGGCAACCCGCGAGTTGCTTGAAGAGATTATCCGCGCAAACGCGATCAACTCGTTTGAAGAGATCGGCTCGATCATTTTCACCACGACGACTGATCTGACTTCGACGTTTCCTGCCGAAGCAGCTCGAGCGATCGGAATGAGCCAGGTTCCGCTGATCTGTGCGTCCGAGATTGCTGTCCCTGGAGCAATGTCTCGCTGTATTCGGGTCATGCTGCACTGGAATACGGACCGACCGCAAAGTGAAATTCAGCATGTCTACCTGCGGGAAGCCAAACGCCTGCGTCCGGATGTGTCGTCAGCCCAGTAATGGATTTCTGCTGGGACTGCTCAGCACAACAGTCGACTGCCAATAGAAAAAGGCTCTGTCGCGCCACTGCGTGACAGAGCCTTTTTTCGCGACCGACTGTCAGGCTGCAGATGTCAGCCGGCAGTTCGGTTGGAGTTTACAGGATGGCCTTTACGCGACTCAGGAATTCCTTGTTCGTCGGGAAGCGGTCCATTGTTCGCGTCAGCTGTTCCATTGCCTCAACCGGGCTCAGGGAAATCAGGCTGCGGCGGAGCATGATCACGCTGTCGAACTCTTCCGGTGGAAAGAGCTTTTCTTCGTGACGCGTTCCCGATCGAGTGATGTCGATCGCTGGCCAGATTCGACGATCTGCCAGGTCGCGACTAAGCACCAGTTCCATATTTCCTGTGCCCTTAAACTCCTGGAAGATGACTTCGTCCATCTTGCTGCCGGTCTCGATCAGGGCTGTGGCGACGATCGTCAACGAGCCGCCTTCGTCAAATTGACGGGCAGTACCGAACAGCTTTTTCGGAATATCGAGTGCCTTGACGTGCAGGCCGCCGGACATGGTTCGGGATTCCCGAGCACCACCGCCACCGCTCCACTTGTTGAACGCACGAGCCATTCGCGTGATGCTGTCCATCAGGACGAATACGTCCTTACCGGCTTCTGCCATGCGTTTTGCCCGCTCGATCATTAGCTGGCTCATGCGCACGTGGCTTTCGACGTCGCGGTCCATTGAAGATGCGATTACTTCGCCCTTCACGCGCCGTCGCATCTCGGTCACTTCTTCAGGCCGTTCATCAATGAGCAGCACCATCAGGTGCATCTCTGGATGATTAGCGCTGACAGCGTCGGCAATGTCCTGCAGCAGCATCGTCTTGCCGGTTCGCGGCGGGGCGACGATCAGTGCTCGCTGGCCTTTGCCAACTGGAGTGAGCAGGTCCATGACCCGCATGGTCACCGGACGCGGTCCGGTTTCGAGCTTGATCGGCTGAAACGGCGTGATTGGCGTCAGGTCCTCGAACGGCTTCATCGCCTGGAACTCTTCCAGCGATTTCCCTTCAACCGTCTCGATGTCCTTAAGCCGCGGCCCTTGATTACGCACGCCTGGTCCGACTTCTCCCTTGATCAGCACGCCTTCACGCAGCCGATTTCGTTCAACAAAGGAGCTGGGGACAAACGGATCGGATTCCTGAGCGAGGTAGTTCTTCTGTGGGTCGCGCATAAATCCGTAACCTTTCGGATGAAGTTCGAGTACCGCCTCGATTGTACCTTCGACGACATCATCGCTCGGCAGAACAGTCCGAACGCGGGATGGTCCCTGCCGCCGACGGTCGTTGCGATCATTTCGACGCCCGCGACCGCCTCCACCTCCCTGGAAATCGCGATCGAACCGGTCCCGGTTGTCTCGATTGTCACGGCTGTCGCGTTCGCCTCGTTCGTCGCCGTAACCACCTCGGCGTCGCCCACGCCCGCGACGACGGCGGCGACGGCGAGGCTGATCTCCATCATTGTCCTCTGGACGAGGTTGCTCACCGCGGGCTTCCCGCTCCTCGTCAAAGTCGCGTTCGTCGCGTGCCTCTTCCGCGACTCCGGCGTTGTCGTCAGGTTGTTCCGTACGTCGCGGCCTGCGTGCACGCCGGCGAGGTGGAGCTGACTCTTCTTCGGAGGCAGCTGTAGCGTCGCTCGCTTCTTCCTTAACCTCAGGCTCAGGTTCGGCAGTCTTGCGGACAGCAGCTTTCTTGCGGCGAGCTGCCTTCTTGCGGCGAGGCTTCGGAGCGTCGTCGTCGGATTCCTCGAAAATCACATCCGACGCGTCATCTGCAGCGGCACCAGTGTCCTCGACAGCCGAATCGTTTTTCGGTTTTCGGACGGTCCGGCGACGGCGTGTCGTCGTCGTTTCGGAATCAGAACTTTTCGTAGCCATTAACATGTCCCACGGACAGAGGAGCTT
>JAPOLP010000592.1 GCA_029977045.1 Planctomycetota bacterium | reverse complement strand
GTCGGTAAAGCGCGGTTCGACCTTGCTGTTCGGGTCGAGGATGTCGAACAGCAGCGCCTCGAACGAGCGGTTGCGGACGTCGCTGATGTCCGGCCCGACTTCGTGGCCCTGGCCGTTGATGCGGTGGCACTTCGAGCAGACTCGCTTGAAGACAGCTTCACCGCGAGCGAGATCGCCGTTGAGCTTCAGCGATGCTCCGTAAGTGTCCGCGACTTCCCGCCGGTTTGCCGAAACCGCACCGCCGAAGAGACTCGCCGCCAGGCCGCGAATCTTGTCGTCCGAGTTCTGCATCAGGCGAACCCGCTGATCGATGTCGACGATGGCCGGGCTGACGCTGCCGTCCTTCATCGCCTGCAGCGTTGCCAGCGTTGAATCAACGCGTCGCAGCAGCAGAGCGAGTCCCGACGAGCGAACGTCCGGGCCGAGTGACGGCCACTGTTCGAGCACGATGTCGGCTGCCGCTGCTCCACCGGAACGCTGCAGCGAGTTCATCGCCGCCTGCTGGATCGTTCCGGGCTGGTCTGAGTTCAGCAGCTTGCGGAATGTTGCTTCGGTCTCGGCAAACGACTGATAGCCCAGCAGTTCGATCGCTGCTGTGCGGGCACTGACTCCAGCCTTCTGGTTCAGAGACGTTGCCGCCGCCTGATCGAGTACGCTGCGGATGCCCGCGACGGAATCGGTGAGTTCCTGTGGCGGGGTGTTGAGCAGCGATGCCAGGCTGACTCGCCCGAGCGACCCGCGATGACGCGGGAGCCCGGTTGCAAGACCGGTCACGATCGCGCTGTGCCAGCCGGCTTCTACGGAGCTGCTTGCGCCTGCGTCAGTCGAGCCTGTATTAAACAGTGCGAGCGTCTGTTTGAGTTCGCCGAGATCACCGCGTGCTCCAACGACGGTGGCCAGATCGCGAACGAGCCCGAGTGCCGGCGCCGCTTCAGCCTTCCCCGCCGTATCTTCGTCTGCCTCCAGCAGGCCGGCGAGAACTCTCGCCGATCGATCGCGAACCGACGTGAGGATTGCTGACGCGATCGCCGAATCCACACCGTCCCGCCGCGCGATGCTGATCAGCGCTGCTGTTGCCGCATCGCTGCTGACTTCACCGAGCGCGACAGCGACTTCAAGACGAACTCGCGCGTCGGGATACTCAGCGAGCTTGCAGACGGCCTCAGTCAGGCTAGTCGATCCCGCAAGACGTGCTGCTGCGATCTGAACTGCATGTTGAGCGAGGCCAGCAGGACTGCGAAGGGGGCCGTCGAAGGCGAGGGCTAACGAAAGATCAGAATCACGTAGTTCGCCGAGACCCTCAAGCGTTCGTAGTGCGTGCAGCTGGCTCAGTGTTTGTTGTGTTGGCGTTAGTTGCGTCAGCGGTCCGGTCCCTGGCCACAGCACGCTCCGCAGTTCGACGGCGAGGGAATTCCACTGTCGTTCGACGATCAGTCGCTGGCCGAGCTGGCGTCGCCAGCCGTTGCCGTCTTTGAGTAGTTCGACGATCTCTTCCGGCGAACGCGGCGGCGTGTACTTCTTCGGCGACTTGCCTTCGGGATACATCTTCCAGATACGACCGCGGTCCTCGCCGGCTCGCCAGTCGAGCTTTGCGGCGATCTCCGGCGGCAGGAATTTTGGGTGCTCGACCCAGAGCCGATACATATCGGCCAGATAGAGGGCTCCGTCCGGACCAGTTGCAAGGCTTGCGGGTCGAAACCAGGTGTCGCTGGATGCCAGAAAGTCGGCCTTCTCTCGGGCGCGGGATGCCTTCAGCCGAGCACCATCGGGCTTCACGATCGAACGCGTGACGAGATGGCCGATCGGCTCACAGACGAAGACGCTTTGATTGAATTCGCCGTCGAATAGGTCACCGTGATAAGCCGTCACGCCGCAGGCCGACGTGTGGGTGCCGGCGTGTGAGAGGTAGTTACTTTTCATCGCGACGAGCGGGTAAACGCGGGTGTCACCGCCCGACGGGCCGACGTCGTACTGCGGATTGGGGATCACTGCGAACGGGTTCCGCTGCACGGCAGACAGCGGCAGCAGAGCGGTCATGATCGGGTTGCGGTTCGTGCAGAAGAAGCGGTTGCCGAAGTTGTCGATCGTGTTTCCGAACTGGCCGAGCCCCGCCGCCGGGCCGAACTCGCGCGTTAGCGGATTGAACCGGAACTCGCTGCGAGGCATCTCGACGGTCTCGCCCGGTCGCTGCGGCGAGGTGATTTTGCCGGGCCCGTAATTGCAGTAGATCCAGTTGTCGAAACCCCAGCGCGGATTGCCGATCTGCATCTGCGGATGTGCGGCCACAAAGCCGTCGTACAGAACAGTCCGCTCGTCCGCTTTGAAGTCGCCGTCGGTGTCTTTCAGAAACAGCAACTGGGTTTGCGCACCGACGAGGATGCCGTCGTTCCAGGGCAGCAGGCTGTGAGCGAACGTCAGCTTGTCCGCAAAGACGTGCCGCTTGTCGGCCCGGCCATCGTTGTCCGTGTCGAGCAGCACGACGACGCGCGACAGCGGATCGGCGCCTTCCTTTTCCGGCCCGATCGGGTAGTCGCCGTACTCAACAACGAACGCCCGGCCTGCTTCGTCAAACGCGATCGCGACCGGATCCATGACGAGCGGTTCGGCAGCGAACAGTTCGATATGAACGCCAGGTGCGATCCCGAAAGCTTTAAGAGATTCCTCGGGTGACTTCGGCGGCTGAGTCTTCGCGTCCACCCAGTGCCGGCCACCCCGAGTCGACTCGATCGAACGCAACGCGTCAGGGCGAGTGTCTTCCTGAGCGAAGACTGACGTGAGTGACGAGACAGCAATTCCAAGCAGGACAACGGTTGAGAATTTCATAGGAGCCTCGTCAGTAGTAGGCGCCGCGCTTACTTCGCGACAAGTTTCTTCAGAAGTTGGAGCTGTGTCGCCCGGACCTTTGGCTCGGCGTCGACGGCCAGGTAGCTCGAACGGGCTCGCCAGGTTTCATAGCCGCCGAGGGCGTGATGTTCGGGAGTCGGCAGGTAGCCGTTGTAGCCGTTCGCGAGTTCGATCGTGAAGGACTGCTTGAATGGAGTCTGCTTCTTGATGGCCAGTCCGGTTTCGACAAACGTTTCACACGGGCTGCTGACGATGCCCAGGTCACCGATCTGAATGGCCTGCAACCGGGCGGCCATTTTCGCCGGATAGTCAGCCAGCAGGACGGACTCGCGGGCGTAAACATGGCGGCGGTCGCGGTACGGGCCTGCGCCTGCTTCCGCGAGCAGTTGCTTCGCGTGGGCGAGTTCTTTGGCATTCGGACGGCGGACTCCGAGTTCGACTTCGGTGTCGACTGATTTCAGCGGAACCCAGTCGCGATGCTCGATCTTCTGCCAGGCTCGGAAGGTCGCGTCGGCAACGCTCGTCGCGACGACCTGAATCTGCTCGAACGGCTCACGCTTCGGCGCTGACTTCGCGGCGAAGTTGATGTTGTTGATGTTGCCGCTGGTGCCGTTCGACATGATGCCGACGAAGGCGGGCTTGACGTTCGAGGCGTTGAGCCGCTGGGCAATGCGTTGAGCGAACTCGCCGAAGTAGTCAGCCGACAGCAGGCCACCGGGAATTCCGCCGACGTAGTGCAGCGAGTAATTCGCCAGGAGCGCGATTGGCCGACCGTCGCGGGCGATGACGGAGACGAAGCCGATCTCGGGATCGATCGGGCCGGATGGCTTATCGAGCAGGTCGCTGCCGCGCGGCGGGTTCATGCGGACGCGATCCTTGCCGATGTCGAGCGGGTCGACGAGGTCGTACTCGGGTTTCATGAACCAGCGGCGGTTGAAGACCTGCGTTGGGTCACTGGCCGAGCCCCAGCCGATCTTCGCCGGTTCAAGCTGCGAGTGTGCCTGCGCGATGCCGGCGGCGATTCGATCAGCCAGGAAGCTGCGGTACTCGACTTCAGGTTCACTCTGAAAGACTCCGGAAACGGTAACCGCCGAGTGCGTGTGCGTCGCCGAGCAGAGAATGTTCGACGCGGGAATCCCAGTCGCCTTCTCTGCCTGCTTGCGAGCTGCGTCGAAGATTTCGCGAGGGATCATGCAACTGTCGCAGACAACGATCGCCAGCTTTGTCGAACCGTCGTCGAGAACCAGACAACGTGCATGCAGCGGATCGTGAGCCCCCATAACCTGATGGTCGGACATGTTTCCATTCGAGGAGACCGGAAACTTCGTCGGCGTGATGTCGATCGCAAACGCACCGGCTTTAAAGACTCGATCACCTTCTGCCGGAAAAGCTGAGGTCACACCAGCGAGCAGCACGGCGAGGACGATAACCCACTGTCCGGTAGCGGTTTTGTTGACTGACGAATGTAGGAAGTTCATTGCTGCTAACCTCTCAGTTAGAAAGTGACCGGGCAGTACGCTTAGAGAAACATCGCCTGAATCCCAATCAGATCGCGGCTGATCTGAACCTGCAGTTCGCGGATGTGGTCGCGGTCGCCAGCCTCGCATTTTTCGATGCGGGCGTGCAGGGATTCCCAATGAGCGACGACCGCCCCGGCCAGCCG
>JAPOLP010001031.1 GCA_029977045.1 Planctomycetota bacterium | reverse complement strand
GTCCGACCGAACTCGCTGTTCCACACAACCAGCGTGTCTTCGAGCAGCCCACTTTGAGCAAGGTCGCCGAGCAGCGCCGCGATCGGACGATCGACCGACGGCATCAGCCGCTGCTTGAGTTCCTGGAAGTTGAGCGCGTGCGTGTCCCAGGTTGAATCGACGGTCTTCTTCTCTCGATGCCAGTAAACGGTGACGAGTTGCACTCCGGCTTCGATGAGGCGCTTCGCCATCAGCACGCTCTGACCGAACGTGTGGTAGCCGTACCGCATCCGTTCGGCTTCCGGGATCGCGTTGATATCAAACGCCCGCCGCACTTCCGGAGCGAGAACCATATCCATCGCCTGCTGGTAGTAGCTGCTCAGCGTCTGCACATGATTTGAGCGGTCAACGAGTCGCGCTGTCGAATCGAGCTGGTGCAGCAGGCCACGTCGATTGTCCAGCCGTCCGAGCCCGACGCCTTCCGGCATCCGCAGCGAATCGACCGAGAAGTCGGCCCGGTCAGGATGCTCTTCGATGCGGAACGGATCGAAGCGGCGACCAATGAGGCCTCCCCCCTGCCCCGGCGTGACGGCTCCATTCGTCGTCGCGATCGTCTCGGGCAGCGCGACGAAGTTCGGCAGTCCAGTCTGATTCGGACGCAGTGCGGACAGCACCGATCCAAAGTGCGGGAAGTCGGTCTCACGAGCCCCGAAGCTTTCCGCCCGAAGTTCGTGACGCCGACCTGTCAGCCCGGCGTGTGCTCCGGTCGAGTGATTGTTGTCTTCCTGCCCGACCGACCGAATCAGCGCGAGCTTGTCGGCGTGCCGTGCGATCAGCGGGAAGTGCTCGGAGATGTGAATTCCGGAGACGTTCGTCGCGATCGGCAGGAACTCACCGCGGGATTCAACGGGGCCTTCCGGCTTCAAATCCCACGTGTCCTGGTGCGCGGGGCCTCCCCACATAAACAGCAGGATCACGCGTTTCGCCCGCCCGAAAACGCGGCTGTCTTCCTCGCGGGTTTCTTTTCCCAGAGCTGCTTTCGCACCCAGCAGTTGCGGCAGCCCAAGCCCCAGCGTGCCAAGAGAACCAGCCTGCAGCAGCGTCCGGCGATTCACGCCGTCGCAGAAGGCCATTCCGTTTCCAGAGCGAAGATCAAGCATGGCAGCAATAACCGGGGAGAGACATCAGGCGGGAGTTCGAGGCAGGACCGGATCAAACCGGCGACGTGAGCCTACCCCGCGACAGACTCGGTCTCAATACCCATCTGTCACGTGAAGCCGACGCTGGAAACAGCGTCACAATACCAGCACGAAGCACAAGCGAGTGTACGTCGGCACCACGCTTCACTTCACTCGCTTGCGCTTCGTGCTGGTATCAAAGCAGGAGCGGATTACCGACACATATCCTGGTCACGAAATCACTCACCGCGCAGGTCGTAGCAGATCAGCCGCTCGCGCGTTTTCGTCACCGGGTCGGTGGCGTTCTGGCTGATGTAGACGAGGCCTTTGCTGATGACGGGCGGTGCCCAGGTGTAGCGGGCCAGGAACAGGTGGGCTCGATCGAGTTCCTTGTAACCCTGCGGGTTCAGGTCGAGCCACAGGAGCTGGCCTAGTTCGCCGAGGCACAACGCTCGTCCGTCGACCTGCACCAGGCTGCCACGGAGCGTGCTCAGCAGGAGCTTTTGAGTCTGTCCGTTGAGGCTGACCGTGTGCTCCCACTGCGGCTCGGTTCGCCAGACGACCTCGCCCTTGCTCAGATCGACGCAGACCATGTTTGCATCCGGCTCGTTGCGACCATCAAACGCATACAGGTAACCGTCCTTGACGACGGGCATACTCCAGTGAATCCCGAGCTGGTCGTTCTCCGAATTGTGCTCGCGGTCGCTCATTGTCCAGACGGTCTTCGGCGAGAAGTCCTTCTGCACTTCGAGCAGTGCCGAACCGGTGCGGTACGTCGCGGAGATCATCACCCGATTGCCGAAGATGACCGGCGGCATCGCGTTGACGGACTCGTACTTCGTGCTTCGCCAGGGAAACTCGAAGTCGACTTTGCCCGATCGAGGATCCAGGCACAGCAAACCGCCCGTCGGTGGTTCACTGTCGCCACCTGCAAGCACAAAGACCCGAGGCTGGCCGTGAATCGTGGCGGGCAGCGGCGACGCGTAGCTCGGCCCCCAGTTGTTCTCGCCCGCCGTCCAGATCGCTTTGCCGGTCAGCTTGTCGAACGCCGCAACGCACGGACCCTTCTGTCCGCCGACGTTGACGATCAGCCGGTCGCCAACCAGCAGTGGCGTTCCCACCGTGCCGAAGAAGTCCTGACTGACGCCGAACTCCTTGTTGATGTTCCGCTGCCAGAGAATTCGACCGGTTGTCAGTTCGAGAGCAAAGAACTGCCCCTCGACACCCAGCACGTAAACGAAGCGTTCGTCAATGACGGCACTCGCGCGAGGCCCGCTGCTGTAGCCGTACCGGTCGCTGTACTCAGTCGGATAACGATGCTGCCAGTACTGCTGCCCGGTTTCCGGATGCAGACACTCGATGAGGACTTCGTTGCCGACGCGGTGCGAATAAACGAGGTAGTCGCCACGGATCGACGGCGACGCGTATCCATCTC
>JAPOLP010000804.1 GCA_029977045.1 Planctomycetota bacterium | reverse complement strand
CTACTCGGTCTTCAAGGAACTGGATTACGGCACGTCGCTGATCGACGGTCCCGTTGCAAAGACGAACTTTGGTGAAGCGTTCCGGCGAGCGAACCGCCTGACGGATCCTCGCGACTTCGTGCTGGTCGACTTTGAGCAGTACAAGCCTTCGTACGAAGCGCCGGCGAGCTTCATTGCCAGTCCGATCTTCGACGGCGAAACCCGCCTCGGTGTGGCGATGTTCCAGATGCCGCTCGACAAGGTCACTCAGATCATGGGCGAACGTGCCGGGCTGGGCGAAACGGGCGAGACGATGCTAGTCGGTCCTGACTTTCTGCCTCGGTCCGATTCGTTCCGTGATGCTGAGCACCGCAGCGTTGTGGCCGCGTTCCGCAATGCGGAGCAGGGCAAGGTTGTCAGTATGGCTGCCGAAGCCGTCTTCAGCACGCACGAGCCAGGAGTTACTGTCGCGGACGATTATCTCGGACACGAATCAGTTACTGCTTACACGCCGATCGACATTCTCGGTTTGCAGTGGGCTCTGATTGCAAAGCGCGACACGTCAGAAGCACTGGCGGCTGTTGAAGAAATCAGTGCCGTAGCCGGTACGGCTCGCAGCAGCCTGATCTGTTGGGCGTTTGGGCTGACCGTTGCTGCTGGTGCGTGCGTCGGAATCGCCGCGTTCTTCTTTGCCGGCAGTATTACGGCTCCGATCGTCAAAGCTGCAGAGTTCGCCCGCTGCATCGCTTCGGGGAATCTGACGTGTGAATGTGACGCGAAGGCGACGGGCGAAGTCGGCACTCTGATCCAGGCGATGAACGACATGCAGGGTAGTCTGCGCGACATCATTCTCCGGCTGACCGACAATGCCGGGACGTTGTCGGCGTCGTCGAGCCAGCTTTCTCAGACGGCGTCAACGCTGTCATCGGGTGCCGACGAAACGAACAACCAGGCATCTGCAGTGTCGGCCGCGGCTGAAGAGATGACGGCCAGCATGAACAGCGTCTCGGCGTCGACGAACGAGATGACGAAGAACGTCGAAGCGGTTGCTGCCGCCATTGAAGAAATGACGGCCAGCATCACGGAAGTCGCGGGCAGTGCCGAACGGGCTGCTGGAGTCGCCGGCGACGCGGCTCGGCTAACCGAAGTCAGCAACGAAAAGGTCAGCCAGCTGGGTAACGCCGCTGACGAAATCGGTAAGGTGATCGAGGTCATCCAGGACATCGCCGAGCAAACGAATCTGCTGGCGTTGAACGCGACGATCGAAGCGGCTCGGGCCGGTGACGCCGGCAAGGGCTTCGCGGTGGTCGCGACCGAGGTCAAGGAACTCGCACGCCAGACGTCCGAAGCGACCGACGACATTGCTCGTCGTATCAAGGCGATTCAGGAGTCGTCCAGCGAAGCGATCAAGGCCATCGGTGAGATCGAAGGCGTCATCCGCAACGTCAGCGATGTGTCAAAGACGATCGCCGCGTCGGTGTCTGAGCAGCAGGCGACGACGACGAACATCGCTCGAACGGTGAACGGAACGACGTCCGCCGTGCAGACGGTATCGCGTGGAATCTCCGAGTCCGCTCTCGCGTGCCAGGAGATCACCTGCAACATGGGCCGGGTGGACAAGGCCGCTCGCGAGACCGCATCCGGAGCATCGCAGACGCGATCCGCCGGCAACGATCTGCTGAAGATCGCGGAAGATATCCAGGAGCTGGTTGGGCAGTTCGCTGTCTGACCGCAATCGAATCGCTGGTTCCAGACGACGGTCAGTTGTCTCCTTCCTGCTGGTGTGGAGGAAGGGGACTTCTGGCTGTTCGATTGAGTCAGGTGAGACGGTCAGTTCGTGACGATCAATTCTCAAGGGCGTGCAGAAAGCATCCGATCGTGATACCTCGTCGAATTCGAGTTCTCATTGCCGACGACTCGATTCTGTTCCGCAGGATCATTCGAGATGCGCTGTCGCGCGAACCGGACTTTGAATTCGTTGGGGTCGCGCGTGACGGGGTCGACGCGCTGGAGAAGATCAGGAGAGACACGCCGGACCTCGTGACGCTCGATCTGGATATTCCAGAACTGAACGGGATCGGTGTTCTGGAAGCGATCCGCAGGCAGGGTCTGCGGACACACGTTCTCGTGGTCAGTGCCATGACTGAGGACGACATGGACAGGTCGCTCGATGCGCTGCGACTTGGAGCGTACGGAGTTGTGGTCAAGCCAACCGGAGGCACCGCGACTGAAAACTGTGCGAGCCTGGAGAATGTGCTGGCATCGAAGTTCGCGGCGTTCCGTTTACTGCATGTTCGGCTGGCCGCCGTTAGCCACGACGAACGTGCGGCACCGGGAGCCTCAGGTATCCAGGAGAGGCGACTGCCCGAAGCCGAAGATACAGGACTGAAAGCGATGCGTGAGAAGAGCCTGTCACGCCGCCGGAGACAGAGGCAAGGCCCGTTGCAGGTCGTCGTTATTGGAACGTCAACCGGTGGGCCCGAAGCGCTGCGGAGTGTGTTGCCCGCCATTCCCTGGGAGTTTCCGTTTCCCGTGCTTGTCGTTCAGCACATGCCGAAAGGGTTTACCGCGTCGCTCGCTGACAGCCTGGACAGAATCTGTCCCGTGAATGTGGCAGAGGCGTCGCACGGCGATCTCGTCGAGTCTGGCCGAATTCTTATCGCACCTGGCGGTGAGCACATGAAGCTCCGCCGTCAGGGCGGAAACGTCACTGTCGAACTGACGACCGACGCGCCCGAGAACCATTGTCGGCCATCAGTTGATGTGCTGTTCCGGTCGGCTGTGGATGTCTACGGGGCCGGGACGCTGGGAGTCATCATGACCGGCATGGGTGAAGACGGCGCGCAAGGTTGCCGTTTGATCAAGAAGGCTGGTGGTGCGGTCGTCGCGCAGGACGAAGAATCCTGCGTTGTCTTCGGAATGCCCCGGCTGCCGGTCGAGGAGGGAATTGCTGACGCAGTTGTTCCGTTGTCTGAAGTGACGAGCGAATTGCTGGAGTTCATGCGCGCGGAGGCCTGTGTATGAATCCTTCTGCCGAACAGATCAGACGCATCTGCCTGCTGGCGGAGCAGACGACGGGGATCCAATGGGATGCCGCGAAGACATACCTCATCGAGTCCCGCATCACGTCGCGACTCGATAACTTTGGGGTTCAGACGATCGACGAACTGCTCTTCCGCCTGGAGCGGAAGGATCCGTCGGTCCTGAACCACTTCATTGACGCAGTGACCACACGGGAAACGCTGTTCTTTCGCGATGAGTCTCCGTTTGTGGCACTCGAACACAAGGCGTTGCCGGAGATCATCGACGCGAAAGCGGGCACTCCGTTTGCGCGGCGGCTGCGCGTCTGGTCGGCAGCCTGCAGCTCAGGACAGGAGCCTTACAGTATCGCGATGACGCTGATGGAGATGCTGCCGGATTTCGAGAACTGGGATATTCAGATCCTGGCGACGGACATTTCTGACACAGCCTTAAGTCTGGCCAGCCGTGCCATCTACTCGAAGTTCGAGGTCGAGCGAGGACTGCAACCTGAGTT
>JAPOLP010000966.1 GCA_029977045.1 Planctomycetota bacterium | reverse complement strand
GGGTGGGTCGCCCCTCCCATCTGCCAGCTGCGTTTTCGGTCGCCCCCTCTCCCGGACCCTCTCCCCCGCAATCAGGTCGACTCTGAATTCGGGACCCGCCAGCGGGGGGAGAGGGAACTTGTGTTGCTGATCGTGTCCCCTGGTGGCGGGGGCGGGTGGGGTGATAAACTCCGCCGACTTTGCTGAACGGAAACTGCTTCTCGAACGGATGCGATCTCATGTCGGACAGCCGGCCTTTTGCCCATCTGCACTGCCATACGACCTACTCGACGCTCGACGGGGCGACGCGGCTCAAGGACCTGATTAAGAAGGTCAAAGACTCGGGCATGAACTCGGTCGCGACGACCGATCACGGCAACATGTATGGCTCGTTCGAGTTTTACAACGCGTGCCGGGCAGCGGACGTTAATCCGATCGTCGGACTCGAAGCCTACATCGCGCCGGGATCGCGGTTTGACCGCACGGGGGCGTCGCGGCAGAAGGAAGCGGCGTGCCATCTGACGCTGCTCGCGCAGAATCGGACCGGGTTCTACAACCTGATCAAGTTGACGTCGAAGGGCTATCTCGAAGGCTTCTACTACAAGCCGCGGATCGACAAGCAGCTGCTGGAAGAATGCAACGAGGGAATCATCTGCCTGTCCGGCTGCGCGGCGTCCGAGCTTTCGCAGCTCATGCTGCAGGACCGGCACGACGAGGCCGAGAAGCTCGTCGAGTGGTACTCGCGCGTCTTCGGCGACCGCTTCTACATGGAGATTCAGAACGCCGGAATTCAAATCCAGAAAGACTGCATGGACATGACCGTGGACCTGGCCAACAAGAAAGGCCTGCCACTGGTCGCGACCAACGACGCTCACTATCTGAACCGGGAAGACGCCAACGCTCAGGACGTGCTGCTGTGCATCAGCACGCTGTCGCTGCGGTCCGACGAAAACCGCATGAAGATGAAGACGGACCAGCTCTACGTCCGCACGCCCGAGGAAATGTACGCGGCCTTCCCCGGCTTCGAGTCCGCCGTCGCCCGCTCGCAGGAGATCGCCGATCGCTGCGACATCCAGCTCGACAAAGACCCGAAGCACTACCCTGTCTTCTCGCCGCCGGAAAACAAGACCGACAGCCAGTACCTGCGCGAACTGTGCGAAGCGGCCATCCCGGAACGCTATCCAGAAGGCACGCCCGAGGGCTTCCGCGAACGGCTCGATTACGAACTCAACGTCATCGAGCGCATGGGGTATTCGAGCTACTTCCTGATCGTGTGGGACTTCGTCCGCTTCGCGATGGACAACGACATTCCGTGCGGCGCGAGAGGCTCGGCCGCCGGAGCCGTCGTGACGTACCTGCTGCGGCTGAGCAACGTCTGCCCGCTGAAGTACGACCTGCTGTTTGAGCGGTTTCTCGACCCGAACCGTGCCGAGCCGCCAGATATCGATATCGACTTCTGCCGCGACGGCCGGCAGAAAGTCATCGACTACACCAAAGAAAAGTACGGTGAGGACAGCGTCTGCCAGATTGGAACGTTCGGCACGCTGAAGGCGAAAGCCGCCGTGCGTGACGTCGCGCGAGCGTTCGGCTTCCCGGCTCCGCGGATCAACGAGATCGCGAAGATGATCCCCGACGAACTGGGGATCAAAGTGAAGGACGCCGTCAAGAAGAGCGTCGAGTTGTCCGACCTGGTCAACGCTGACGATACCGTCGCCGAGGTCATCGAGATTGCGTCGGCGCTGGAAGGCATGATTCGCAACGTCGGCACGCACGCAGCCGGCGTCGTCGTCGGCAACGGTCCGCTGATCGAACGCCTGCCGCTGCAGCGTATCTCCGGCAAGGAGGATCTTGTTTCGCAATGGGACGGCCCGCACGTCGAAAAGGCCGGCCTGCTGAAGATGGACTTCCTCGGCCTACGAAACCTGACGATCCTCCACAAGTCCGTGCAGAACGTCGAAAAGACAACCGGCCAGAAGATCGATCCGCTGAAGTTCCCTCTCGACGATCCGGAAACGTTCGCGCTGCTCCAACGCGGCGAGACGAAGGGCATCTTCCAGTTTGAATCCGGCGGTATCCGCGACCTGCTGACGAAGATGCGGCCCGACCAGTTCGCGGACATCATCGCGACGAGTGCTCTGTATCGACCAGGCCCGCTCGAAGGCGGCATGGTCATGGACTATGTCGACGTCAAAAACAAGCGGAAGGACCCGGCGAAGATTCATCCCGTCGTGGACGAGGTGCTGGAAGAGACCTACGGCGTGATGGTCTACCAGGAACAGGTCATGCGGATTCTGAACCGCGTCGGTGGCCTGGCTCTTCGCCAGGCGTATCAGTGCATCAAGGCGATCTCGAAGAAGAAGCTGGAGACGATCGCCAAGTACAAAGAGGAGTACCTCGACGGTGCCCGTGAACGCGACATCGACGTCTCGATCGCCGATGGCCTCTTCACGCTGATCGAAAAGTTCGCCGGTTACGGCTTCAACAAGTCCCACAGTACGGCGTACGGACTGGTCTCGTACCAGACGGCGTTTCTGAAGGCGCACTACCCGTCTGAATTCATGGCCGCGCTGCTCAGTTGCGGCATGGAGAGCAGCGAGCGAATTCAGGAACACACCGACGACGCGCGGCGCCAGGGCATCGAGATTATCGCGCCGGACGTCAATCGCTCGTTCGTCGATTTCCAGGTCGACCTGAACCCACCGGAAGAGGCCCCGCAGAAAAAGAAACGCGGGAAGAAGGCCGCCGAAGTTGAAAGTCAACCTGCGGAAGACTCCGGTAAGCCGAAGCTCAAGCCCGTACTGTTCGGCATGGGCGCGATCAAGGGTCTGGGTGAGGAAGCCTGTGCCGCGATCGTCGCCGCTCGCGAAGCCGACGGGCCGTTCCGCGACATTTTCGATCTGGCCGAGCGGGT
>JAPOLP010000215.1 GCA_029977045.1 Planctomycetota bacterium | reverse complement strand
TCTTCTTCAGCCGGGACTGGAACCGGCTCGGGTTTCAGCACCGTCGAGTCGGATGTCACAGCGGAAGAGCACGGGCCGCAGCCGTTCAGCGTCGGACAGACGGTCGTTGGCACCATACGACAGACATCGTACTCGATTTCACGCGGAACCTGCTTGCAGACCATTCGCGTGTACGTGTGCGGAACCTGCTTTTCGACGCAGCGAGCAACCTTCTCCGTCACCGTGTACGGAATCTGCTTCTCGACACAATACGGAACCTTCTTTGTGCAGGTTTCGGTGACCCAGCGGCAGGTCGTGACCGGAACCTTGCGAACATGCTCTTCCTGCACGATGCGGCAGTTGCGGACGGGAACTTTTCGGGTACAGGTTTCGTTGACCCAGCGGCAGGTGCGAACCGGAATCTTGTGGACGACTTCGTCCTTTACCCAGCGGCAAACCTTGACCGGGACTTTTTCGACAACGACTTCTGACTCCATGCGGCAGACTTTCTGCTGCACTTTGCGAGTCACGACTTCCGGCACCATCGTCGTGCATTCAACCTGTCGTGTGACGACGTTCGGGCACCACTTCGGCTTGTACCAGGACAGTCCAGGAGTCTGCGTCCACGCGAGCTGCGGCAGTGGCATACACGGGCTGCATTGCAGTGTGAGCAGCGGCAGGCCGGGCAGGCATTTCTGCTGGTAGGTCCACGATCCGCGGTCTTCGCAGACGGTCCGAACAGTCGTGCAAGGCTTCATCACGGTCTCGCAGATTTCGCGTTCGACGATATCGGTGACCGGCTTGCAGACGACGCGGCGGCATTCTTTCTCGACCGTGTCCCAGGTCTGCTTCCAGCACGTCTGGACGCATTCTTTCTGAGACGTTTCCCAGACCGGCTTGCTGACCGTGTAAGTCTCCTCGCGTTCCGAGGTTTCCCAGACGGGTTTACAGACCGTGTACTTTTCTTCGCGGCAGGACGATTCCTGCACGAGCTTCTTGACTTCGTACTCGCACTCGCGAAACGCGGTCTCGGTCACGGTGCGATAGCAGGTGCGTTCGCGTTCGTCCCAGACGGTTTCGTACACGGTACGGTTGCAGGTCACCTCTTCAGGTTCCCAGACAGTTTCCATGACCGTCTCGCGTCGGGTCTGCCGTTCGACTTTGCAGGTCGTGTAGCACGCGGTTGGTGCACACGCCGTTGTCGGGCAGCAGTTGTAACTCGCAGCACCGCAGTAGTTGCCGGCTGATGCCGACTGACTCGTCGCGGCGGCTGAGCACAGGACGGCCAGTGCCAGAAGCCTTCTCATCGCTGAATTCTCCGAAGTTGCACGCTCGTTGATGCTCGCCGCCGAGAAGAGTTTCCCGAGCGACGGATGCGTTGCAGACTGCGTGCCCTCCTGGCGAGTCGGCGAAGTCCTTCGATTGCCGTCGAATCCGCTACAGCAGGCAGAGCCTCGCGCGGTTCACTGACCGGCGCGTCCACTGCCACACTCATTATTGACTCGCACAGCAGCAGGTTGCAAAACCCGCTCAGCCCAGAAAGTCGACGAAGTCACGTTGCGGTTCGAGCAGGCCTGATTGTGCCGGTCAGGCCGGATAGGTGACTCAGCGAAACTTTGCCGTCCGGCGTTTCAAGCCGGCGATTTGTGCCTGTCGGTACTGACTGCTGCGACTGGTCCTGCGAGCAGAATCGGCGCGACGGAACAGGCCGTACATTCGCGCTGACTCGGGCAGGCGGATGATCCCGCAGAATCGATTCCCGCCGCGTTTCAAGACCAGCACCTACATCCGGACGGACAATTCGTCGAACCGGCGCGAGGCGTTCTGGCGGCATCAATCCGAGTTCCGTTTCAACCGATCCAACTGTTACCTGCTGGCGACCGGGAATGGTCCGGTCGCGCGGGTTTTCCTGTGGCGATCGGGAGACGATTCGTGGCCAGTCGAGCGGCACGAACAATCGCGTTTTTCAGTCTGCTGCTGCCTTTGAGTGGCTGCGTGCAGTCGATCTGCGTCCCGAAGATCACGTTTCATGTTGATCCGATCTCCATTCCGTTGCTGCCTGGAGACCCGGTGTTTGTTGGCCCGGCCAGCAATGGCCCGATCTGGTCGCCTCCGGAAGTGATCTCGCCGAGTGGTTGCTGTGACCCGTGCGGATCCTGCTGCAATCCGACGGTCCCGCTGGAGCCGATCGACCCGTTTGGCTGGCTGACAACCGGCGCGATGGGCTCGCCGAAAATCGACCCGATTGGCTGGGTCTTCGGGATTTGACGTTCCCAGCTTCGCCGCTGAGCACTCGACTGTGCGAACGTCGCCGTTGCACTCGCGGAGTTTGATGCGACACCTGACGTCTTCTACGATCCGGAGTCGTTTCAGGTTGCTGTCCATCAATCGCTACTCCGGAGCGTTGCGCATGTTTCGCACTTTCACGGTCGAAAGTCAGAGAGTTGGTCAGAAGAGTCTCCCTGTCCTTCTGAGTGGGAAAGCTCCGACCGCCGAACGGCGTCACTGTCGGCGTGTTTCTCCCTTTCTCTCACTGCTGGTTCTGGTGGTGCTGTCCTGCCCAGCGATCGCTCAGGACGACAAACCAGTCGAGAAGAAAACAGACAACGCCCCCGCAGCGAAAAAGAACGAGCCTGCGAAACCGCCCGCTGACCCGAATGTCGTCATCGGTGAGGACGGTAAGCCGATCGAAAATCCGTTTCCGAAACGATTCCCAGCTCCGGAACTCGACGGCGGACACGGGTGGCTCAACACGTCTGGCGAAATCACGCTCAAGGATCTGCGCGGCAAGGTCGTGCTCATCGACTTCTGGACGTACTGCTGCATCAACTGCATGCACGTCCTGCCGGACCTGCACTACCTGGAGCAGAAATATCCGAACGAGCTGGTCGTCATTGGCTGCCACTCGGCCAAGTTCGACAACGAGAAAGACACGGAAGCGATTCGACGGGCGATCGTCCGTTACGAAATCGAGCACCCGGTCATCAACGACTCGGACATGATTGTCTGGCGAAAGTTTCAGGCGAGTGCCTGGCCGACCATTGTGCTGCTCGACCCGGAAGGAAACTTCTGCGGTTACGTGTCCGGAGAAGGCAATCGTGAGTTGCTCGACGCAGTGATAGAGAGAGTCATCGCCTGGCACAAAGCGAAGGGGACACTCGATACAACGCCCGTTCGCTTTGACCTCGAACGCGACCGGATGCCGAGTGGCCCGTTGAAGTTTCCCGGCAAGTTGCTGGCTGACGAAGCTGGCAACCGACTGTTTATCTCGGACAGCAATCACAACCGCATCGTCGTTTCGTCACTCGACGGCAAACTGATCGACGTGATCGGCAGCGGTCGTATCGGCTCGAAGGACGGTTCGTATGCCGAAGCTCAGTTCGATCATCCGCAGGGAATGGCCCTGTCCGGCAACTCACTGTTCGTCGCGGACACGGAAAATCACCAGCTGCGCGTCGTCGACCTCGTCGCGAAGACGGTTACTACTCTGACTGGGACCGGCGAGCAGGCTCGGTTTCGTGCGAGCGGCGGTCCACTGAAGACAACCGCCATCAACAGCCCCTGGGACCTGACTGTTGTTGATGACACCCTTTATATCGCGATGGCCGGTCCGCATCAGGTCTGGTCGCACAAACTCGGTTCAGATTCGATTGGGGTCTTCTCAGGATCTGGCCGTGAGGACATTCTTGATGGACCGCACGCGAGGGCTGCACTGGCACAACCATCCGGAATCGTGAGTGACGGGAAATCGTTGTTCGTCGCCGATAGTGAAGGTTCTTCGATCCGGCAGATTTCAATCGACCCGAAAGGCGAGGTCACGACACTCGTCGGCTCACATGATCTGCCAAACGGACGGTCTTTGTTCACATTTGGCGATGTCGACGCCGTCGGCAACGAAGCTCGATTGCAGCATCCGCTGGGCGTGCTGCTAGACGGCCAGACGCTGTTTGTCGCCGACGCTTACAACCACAAAATCAAGGCCATCGATCTAAAGACGCGAGAAACGACAACGTTGCTTGGCAATGGCAACATGGGCACGAAGCTCGATCCGGTCGAACTGCACGAACCGGCCGGCATGGCCATCGCCGGCAAGCGGCTGTTCGTCGCCGACACCAACAATCATCGCATTGTGGAGTACAACCTCGAATCGAAGGCCGCCCAGGAGTTCGTCGTCGACGGTCTCGTCGCTCCGAAGCTCGATCGCGATGCTGCTCCGACTGTCAGCTCTGGGGATGACGATTCGACAATCGAAGAAACCAGCCAGACTCTGGCGACCGGTAAGGACATTGCTGTTGAAGTGACCCTGCAGATTCCCGAGGGCTACAAACTCAACGATCTGGCACCAGTCCGCGCGAGGCTCTCTGTCGAAGGCGAGCAGAAAGTCATCGCGGCTGAAGTGTTGTCCGGCAGCCAGAAAGCAACGGTCACCGAAAATGTGGCGACATTTCCGCTCAAGCTCACTGGACAGTCTGGCGAAGCGACCGTCAACCTGGCTTTGACGTACTCGTACTGCCGAGGCGGAACTGGCGGGCTCTGCAAGATCCATACAGCTCGCTGGACATTGCCAATCAAAACGGCGACCGATGGCAAGTCTATTCTGGTGCTGAAAACGGATATGCCGAAGTAGTCGCGACGCTGAGTCAGATCAGCGCTTCGACCCGTGTGGCCCACTTGGCATCAGCTCTGCCACCCTGCAGTTCCCGTTGGTGTTTCGCCGCAGTTCGATATTGCACAGCCGACGTCAACAGTCCGCCCAGAAAAACAGGCAGGAACGTGCTGCGTCGTTGTGTTGTCGAAGCCTCGTCGATCTGAATCTCCGGCAGGTCAGATTCGAGATCCGGTAAGAACGGAGCCGCTCCCGGAATGACGGGCAGCTCAGTTTCGACTGGTGGGATTTCGAGTTCTGGAAACAGTGGTTGAGGCACTTCGATCGCCGCTGCAGCGTCGTCGGGAATACTTTCGCCTTTTCGGGGCGAAGCAGGTTCAGTTCTGCCCGCTGGTTGGACTTCGTCAGCCCCAGAATCCGATGGTGCCTCAAACAGCGTATTGACGACGCCATCCTGACGCTGCCCGGCTGCTTGCCTCTGATTGTCGGCTTCTTCTTCAGGTGAGCGTGCGATCCGGGGTGGCGCAGTTTTTTCATAGCGGACCGCCGCCTCGGTTCCGGACGGTTGCGGGTTCGTAATTCCCAAGGTTGCGTCCAGTCGTGAGTCGATCTGCGGAACGTCGACCGGTCGGGGAATAATCAACTTTTGCAGGTCGGCAATTGGAAGCTGCCTGCTGAACAGTTCCGCGAGCAGCGTGTCCTGATGCGGGATCACCGCAGAAGAGGCAGCAGTTCGCGCACGGCTGGTATTGAGGTCAGAAACTGTCGTCGCGCCGGGATCCATGGACGGCGAACTGTCAGGTTCATCATCCGGTGGAATGTCGGAGAGCGACTCGAATTTCACGTCGGCGATTTCGATCACTTCGCCGGACGATACGACAACAGGGGTCTTCCCAGTGCTGCGGAGCGTCAGCCAGCCGAGATTGAGCGTTGCTCCATCTCGCACCTGAAGAACACTGGAGCGCGGGCCGCTGTCGATTACCGTAGCCGCCGAACCCGTCCCAATGATTGTCAGGTCGTCAGTGACTTCCAGGGAGAAAGATGGCGTCACGCTGTTGGCTGTGGCGTCGGTCGAGAGGTCATCGAACAATGCAAGCAGCCCGGAAGGAAGAATGATTGTGTCGGAACCGTGCAGTGCATTTGCTTCCTGAACCGCGGCTCGCATCGAAGTCTCACCGTTCGCTGCGACAGCAAATCCGTCTCCGATCGCAACATCAGGCAGATCAAGCGGAGTTGTGACAACGATCGCTGTGAGCAGCGTCCTGCATTCCAGCCATTCGGCGCGTCGGCATCCGTAGAGTGGTCGGCGGCGAGGCGGCCTTCGCGCCGGCAGCAATCGACGAATCCATCCGTGAGAAGCCATGCGACGATACTCCGTCGGCGCAGCCGCGAGTCTGTCTGGCCTGGAGTCAGTGCTGAGTGCCGCGTCCTTCTCAGCTGTCGCGGCATCTGCGCATTCGCGACCGTGGAACAGTGAGAGTCTCTATCTGCTATCGGCAGGTGGCGATTACGGCGATCAGGGGATTTATGCCGTCTGAAGCGATTCCGCGGACTTTTCGGCGAGAGCGAACAGGCCCCGACCGGACCTTGGGTGTGACTTTCTGGAATCCTGCCCGTCGACTTCCAGCAGTCTTTGCCTCGCAGACGTAGGCCCGCAGCCAGGATTGCACGTGTCGCCGTGAGCGGTCGGTGTCAGATTCGGCTGCGAGTGCGTTCGTACTGGTTTTTCAGGGTGAAGGTGGCAGTTCTTAGCTGTGAACGCCACGTCAATGCTTTTTATCGGTGTCGTACCGAGATAGATTGCCGGCTCTTCCTCTCCACATTTCGGGGATTTGTCTTTTTCTTGTTGTTCGTTTCTGGTCATTTTCTGACAGAGGTGTTCCCTCTCATGGCGAATCTGATTGCGACATCAGGCATCCTTGCTGCTGACTTTGCCTCGGACCGTCCCGCTGCTTGGCAATGGTGGGCGGCTGGAATCGTCTCGCTCCTGATCCTGGTTGGAATGATTGTCTGTGCTTATCGCACCCGAACGGGTGTCATTGCCCGGGCAACTACAAAGGAAGCGATCCGGCAGCCGCTGTTTCTGCTGCTGCTGTTTGTGGCTCTGCTGCTGATCATCGTGAACTCGTTCCTGCCGTTCTTTTCGCTCGGCGAAGACTTCAAGATGTTGAAGGACTGCGGCCTCGCGACCGTCTTGATCAGTGGTCTGCTGCTGGCCATATGGACGTCGAGCACGTCAATTGCCAGTGAGATCGAGGGCAAGACAGCGATGACGCTGCTCTCAAAGCCCATCACGCGGCGGCAGTTTGTTGTTGGCAAGTACGTCGGCATTCTGCATGGAGTACTCGCTCTGATCGTTCCGCTGATGATCGCCCTGAGTATCGCGATCTTCTTCCGTGTCGGGTACGACTCGAGAGAATCCGGACGCGGCGACCTCGAGTACTTTGTTCTCCAGGAACTGGAGTGGCTGCCTGGCTGGTCTGCTTATTTGCCGCACCCTCAGCGGCTTGTGGAAGTTCTTCAGGTGCTCCCTGGATACGCATTGATCTTCCTGGAAATTGCGGTTCTCTCCGCAATCAGCGTTGCGATTTCTACACGATCTCCGATGGTTGCAAACGTCGTTAGCTGCCTCGCGATTTTTGTTGTCGGACACCTGACACCAGTGCTGGTCCAGTCCGGCGAACTGCAGTTCGAGGTTGTTGAGTTTATGGCCCGGCTGATCGCCACCGTGCTGCCGAACCTCGACAGCTTTAACGTGTCGGCCGCTGTCGCAACCGGTCAGTTGATTCCGCCGCTTTATCTGCTGGAAGCACTGATTTATTCCGCCGCGTACATCGCGGCAGCAATTCTGCTCTCATTCATCCTGTTTGAGGATCGCGATCTCGCATAAGACGGATCGAGGGCCTGTGACTGCGGATTCTGATCCGCCGTTGCGTCTGGCCTGACGGGTACGCACGAGAGACGTGCGGCCAGAACGGAGGCTGAGTTTCGGAAGAGAAACCGATGGCAACGTCTCCGTCAGAATACCTGAATCGGGTGTTTCCTCGCAGATTCCTGCTTCGCGGAACTGCACTGCAGAGCCTCGTATGGACGGTTTGCGGAACGGCAAGCCTGGCCGCCGTGCTCATTTCAGCGTTTCTGCTGCTCGTCCTGATTGAGTCTCAAGGGTATGTCGAACTCAACAGTGAGCAGGCGGCAGAGTTTTACTCGCTGTTTGATGACTCAGCCGGCGTTCCGCAGGAGCCTCTTGAACCGGGATGGGACGCAACCCCCGCAGACGCCGGATTGCGGGCGGTCGCCTGGAATCTGCGGACTCGTCCCATCGGCGGAGTTGCTGCCGGAGTCTGCCGATTCTCATCGCGAGTTAATGGAACCAGTGCCGCATTTCTGACGCTGCTCACAACAGGCTTCGTGAGTTCGCTTCTCGCTCTTACGTTCTTCGAGTTGGCCCGTCGAGCGGCAGTGGCGACGGCAGCCCATACCGGCCACCAGCTTCGAGAATCGCTGCATCGGCACTCATTGAGGACAGGGACAAGTGACCGGTTTGATCGCGACGTTTCTGATGTCCTGAGTCTTTTCTCTGTTGATGTCGAGTCAGTCGAACGCTGGATCGCCGGGCTGGTGACTCGCGGTTCGCAGGTGCCTCTCAGTTTGGGTTTGCTGGTTGCCATCGGGGTGATGATTGACTGGTCTTTCATTATCGAATGCGGGATCCCTCTGTTGGCCTGCTGGCTTTTC
>JAPOLP010000280.1 GCA_029977045.1 Planctomycetota bacterium | reverse complement strand
GTGAAAGGTTTGGCGAACGGCCAGGTGCAGCAATGACGACACATCTCGTTCGAGCTGGTCGCGTTGTTTGTCCGCTCAGCGGGATCGATGCTCCGGGGCAGGTTGTCGTTTGCGGCTCGCGAATCGTGGCCGTCGAGACTGGCACTTACTGCAGGACAGAAGTCGGGCACGAGCTGCTCGATTTTCCCGATGGCATTCTGCTGCCGGGGCTGATCGATCTGCACGCTCATCCGGCGAACGCGAACTCGGTGTTTGGTGTGCCGCCGGACGAGTACATGCTGCCGCAGGGCGTCACGACGGTGATGTCTCAAGGGGACGCCGGGGCGGACAACGTTGACGACTACGTTGAACGAACGGTTCGTTCTTCGCGGACGAAGGTGCTGCTGGCGATCAATCTGTCTCGAGTTGGGGAGTCGACGGAGCGTGGCTGCTTTGAGAATCCTGACGATGCCGACGTGTCAGCCTGTATCGACGCTGTTGCCCGGCATCCGGAAGTCATACGGGCGGTTTGCGTGAATACGAGCCATCACGCGTGCGGCTCGACCGACCCGCGTGAGATGCTGCGGCGAGGACTGCTGGTTGCCGAAGAGACAGGTCTGCCGCTGCTGTACGGGATGCGTCGGCCTGAAGACTGGCCTCTGGTGGAGCAGCTTGAATGGCTGAGGGCGGGCGACATCGTCACGTACTGTTTCCGTCGCGAGCCACACTGCATTGTTGAGAGTGGCCGAGTCCTTGACTGCGTGCAGGAAGCCCGGCGGCGAGGTGTGTTATTTGACGTCGGGCACGGCACGGCGTCGTTCAGCTTCGATGTTGCCGAGGCTGCCATCCGCGACGGCTTCCTGCCCGACACGATCTCGACCGATCTGCAGGCCAGGCATCTTCAGTTCTCGCCCAGGCACAGTCTGCCGCTGGTCATGTCGAAGCTACTTGCTGCGGGGATGTCCGAGTCAGACATTTTTCGAGCAGTGACGGCGACGCCAGCCCGGTTGATCGGACTTGCAGATTCCATCGGATGCCTGCAGGCGGGAGCGTCAGCCGACCTCGTTGTGCTGAAACAACTGCCGACTGAGCAGCTTCACGATGCTCACGGGCAATCGCGATCGGGTCACGCCTGGACCGTCGAACGCGTCTTCTGCGGTGATGCGGTTGCCGACTGCCACGAGTCAGAGCGGGACGCAGCCTCGTAACGCAGGATCGGCTGTATCGGCCCTCGCGCTCTGACCGACTCAATCGGACCGGTAGCTGCAGCCGCACTGGCGGTCGTGTCCGGCGTAACCGGACCGGGCGCGTTCAACACGACCGGTACAGGCTTCAGATTGAGTGCAGAGACGACAAGCCGTGCGCGGGGAAACTCTGCGCCAGCCGGAGCGCCGGGACACTCTCCGCGTTCGAGTGGAGAGTTCCGCTCCCTGGCTGACATCCGATGCGTCGATGTCGAAGGGTGATTTCGCTGTGCCGCCGGGACGGCAACAGGTACGGCGAAGTCGCTGGCAGGATGCCGCGCACCACCACCTCACAGATTCCGCGTCTTCGACTCCGCAAGGCATCGTCCATGAAACTCGCACTTCGTTTCCGTCAGGCCGCACCACTGGTCGCAGTGACCGCTCTGGGACTGTCGGGCTGCCATCTCTTCAGCTCGCGCGACGACGCTTCAGTCCGGAGCCACTCAGAAAGTCCGATTCTTGTCGAACCGGCCCCTGCAGTGGCCGCTCCGTACGAGGATCCCGGTCCCATTCTTCCGCCTGTACCGGGGCCGGGCCGTGCAGTTTCAACTCCAAACCCCGCTGGCGAGCCACAGCGTCTTCCTATCGTGCCTCCGCCAGCCATTCCGCCGGCGACTGACGAAGATCCGGTTCCGACAGCGGCTCGGTCGACGATTCGACCGATCTGTTTCGAGTTCGCCAGCTCGTCGTGCTGCGCTCCCGTTTCGAGCTGCTGCCCGACGACCTGCTGTGATCCGTGTTCGAGTTCCATCCTGTCGAAGCTGACCGCTCCGTATTACTCAGCGAAGTGGCGGATGGAGTGCATGAAGAGTTCGATGAAGGCCCGTCTTTCGTCACTCAACCTGTTCAACAAGTGCAGCTCGTGCGCTCCTGTCAGCTCGTGCTGCGATCCGTGCAACTCGATGGTTTCGGGCGGGTACGTAATGGACGGGGTCGTCGTAGGTGAGTACTCCCCTTATTCGATGCAGCCACCGGTTTACCAGTCTTCACCGATGCAGTACTCGATGCCGCCGGTCGGACAGTATCAGTACCCGCAGCCGATGATGACTCAGCCGCCGTGCGCGACGTGCCAGAACCAGGCACTTCAGAGCTGGCAGCCGTATCAGCCCGCCGCTCCCATGTATCAGCAGCCGAGCTACCCGCCGACCTACAACCAGCAACCCGTACCGCCGCAGAACTGGCAGCCGCCTCAGCCGGCGTACCAGTATCCGCAGCCCGTCACTCCGCTGCCGGTTCAGCCACAGCCAGCTCCGGCAACGACACGAATCCAGCCGATGCCGGCACCGGCCTCGCAGGTGTCCTACCTGCCGGGATACTCGAATGCCGTTTCGCCTGTTGGCCATCGGTACCGTTGAATGCCGTTCTGTGATTTGCCTCGAAACCTGAAAGCGTCCATTTCAGTGGGCAACCCCGGTAACGCCGTTTACCCTCGCGGCGTTGCCGGGGTACTTGTGTTTCTGCCGGCTGAAGTTTCCGGTTTTCGAGGTCCTGACTCACGATGTCTGATCCGCTGCGTGTGTTGAGTTTTGAAAGCCGCAAGGCCGCCGAGATGCAGTCGCTGATCGAGCGTCACTGCGGCGTCGCGACAATCGCTCCGGCGATGCGCGAAGTCTCGCTCGGCATGACGCCAGAGATTCAGACGTTCGTCGACCGGCTCAGCGAAGGTTCGCTGGACCTGATCATTGTGCTGACGGGTGTTGGTGCCGAAGCACTGCTGACGGCGATCGAAACCGAACACTCGCGCGGCTGGTTCTTTGGGCAACTGGAGCGGCTGAAGATCGTCGCCCGCGGACCGAAGCCGTTTGCGACGTTGAGGAACTGGGGCGTCCGAGTGGATGCGAAAGCTCCCGAGCCGAACACCTGGCACGAGGTTGTTAAGACGGTCATTTCGCTGGTCGCCGAGTCTCCACAGGATGGAGATTCACCATCGTCCACCAACAGGCCACTAACCGGCCTGAGGATTGCTGTGCAGGAATACGGGCAGCCATCGACAGAGCTTTACGCGGCTCTGGAAGATCGCGGTGCGAGTGTTCTGCCCGTGCCGGTTTATCGCTGGCTGCTACCGGAAGACATCTCGCCAGTCGTCGCCGCGATTGACGCAGCGGCGCGGAACGAATTCGACGTCACGCTGTTCACGACAGCCCAGCATATCGTCCACACAGTTCAGATCGCCGAGTCACTCGGTCGTCGAGACGAATGGCTGGCCAGTCTGCGGCGCACAGTCATTGCCTCGATCGGCCCGACGGCGACTGAGCGTCTGCAGGAATACGGCCTGCCGGTCGACATCGAACCCGAGCATCCTCACATGGGACACCTGGTTCGCGCTGCGATCGAAGGTGCTGGGGAACGTCTGGACGCGGTACGCATTCGGTAGTGCTCAGTAGTGATTGGGCAACAGCTCTGCGGGCTCGCTGCACTCGACCACAGCCACACAACGTAGTCATCTCGCTCCGCGAGATGGCTACGTTCGCGCGTCGGCGCCGAGACGGAAGTGCGGCGCGTACGAAACGTCCGCTGGCTTGTAGCTGATCGCCAGCTCGGGTGTCTCGATCCGCTTGCCGCCTTCAAACCGCGATGTCAGTGCGCGGTCGAGGATGCCGCCAGTGAGCAGCGTACGTTCGACCGGCCACGACGGCTTGCCGGTGTGAACCATTCGCTCGACACCTTTCAGCAGGTAAGCGAAGTGAGGGAACCGCGGTTCGTAACGCTCTTCGATCTGCAGTGCGAACGGCTCATCCTGTCCGCGGACCCGGCACGCAACAGAGACTCCGGCGGCGTAGCCCTGCAGCATGAAGACGGCTCCTTTAACTCCGTCGCGATATTGAAACCGGAACAGCGCGGACTTCTTCGGATCGAGTTCCCGCAGTTTGCCGCGTTTGACCGTCGGAACGTGAGCCAGCGCGGCGTCGAGCAATTCGGAGGAGACTTCGCCGGAATCAACAGCGTCCCACATCGCGTCACCGGTCAGTGACTGCACCCATTCGATACCGGTTTCCGCTCCGTTTCGGCGTTCAGCGAATGTCTGCAGTATCTCGACCGCGTGAAAGCCGTACGAACAAAGTTGCCCGTACCCGATGCTGATGACTTCTTCGATCGGCGATCCTGGCGGCACCGTCGCGTCGGGTTTGCGAAACGTCGTTGGCAGCGACGAGCCCGCCATCAGCGGAATGTTGAGTTGCTTAGCGCGATCGTAAACCCACTTCGCGTCTTCCCAGACGGTCGAGAGCGACTTGTCGTTGAAGACGGGGACGACCTGGCCGCACGACTGCATCGTCTCGGCGATCTCCGAGAAGAACCGCCGCCGCGGATACAGGTGCTGCTCTTTGTCGTTGTACGGATAGCTGCCATGTTCGCCGACGCTGATCACGCCATCGACGGCCAGCTTATCACTGCCGAGAGTCAGTGCCTCGCGGATTGACGAACAGATCGGAATGCCATGCTTCTCGGCAAGTCCGCGTGCCAGGTCGCGCTGCGGAAACTGATCGACATACAGCGAGACAATCTTCAACGCCGGCCCCGGTCCGCCATCCTGTTCCCAACCGTCGAAGATCTTGCCGAGGATCACGTCGGCGTGCGAATTGTGCTGGTAGACAGAAGCGATTCCGGCGACGCGTTTGGGCTCAACTGACTTCGATGGAGTCTTTTCCTGGCCGAACAGCGTCCCCGGTAGCAGCGGCAGCGCAGCCCCGGCAGTGAGTGTCCGCAATGCGTCGCGGCGGGAGATCGCTCGGTTGAGGTCCGTCATCGGCGCTCACTCCTTCGCAGACGAAACGGCTTAATGGTGCGTCAAGACGCACCCTACTTCAGGATCGGCACGATGATTCTTGACGCGTGCTTCGCGTTGTGGTGGACGGTGTTGGTCGCTTTCACCGCGTTGTCAGGAAACTCGATCGTCAGAGGTTCTCCGGTCTGAGGATTCGGTTCGTAGAGCGGAGCACCCGTGCTGGCGATCGTCACTCGGATGCGATGACCTTTGTTGAAGATCTGGCTCATCCAGCCGACGGGGAACGCGAGCTTGTAGACCTCGCCGGGAGTCAGCAGGGCTTCGTGGTCGAAGCCCTCGCGATACCGGGCTCGCCAGGGATAGTCGACGATCAGGATCGAACGACCGTCCGGGTAAACGTCACTGACGCGGACGATGAAGTCGGTGTCGCGGGCGGTCGAGGAAACGTAAAGCTCGGCCTGCACGCGGCCCGTCCATTCGACGGCTTCTCTCAGAGGCTCGGTTGTAAACGTGCGGACTTCAGCCTGCTGCTCGAACGGACGCGCGTCCGTCGCGCCGGGGAAGCCGCGACCGGGAATTTCCATTGGGTGATACGGATCGCTGACGTAGCTGGTCGAAGCGTCGGCACCGGAAGTTGCCGTCGGAGCGCTGCCGCTCAGGTTGCCGCCAGCCTGCAGGAACATTGGCGTCGCATCGGCTTTCGGCGGGAAGTCGTCGGCCACTCGCCAGACGTTGCCAGGAGCCCCTGCTTCGCCGACAGCTCCCATCACGTAGTAGCGGACTGTCGGGTCGGATTCGACGTTCGTATCCTTGCCCTTCAGGTAATGGTCGAACCAGCGGATCATGTGCTCTTCGACGGGCCATGCGGCGTTCGTCGGATAAACCAGCTCGCCAACCTTGTTGCCCTTGTTGAGCCGCCCGTGCAGCCACGGGCCGATCAGCAGTTGCTGGGCGCCGCGCGAGTTCTTTCCGCCCTGATGCTGCCGCCCGATGTAGCTGGCGATCGAGCCCTGGTTCATGAAGTCGTACCAGCTTCCGATTGTGAAGCATGGCACGTTCATTTTGTCGAAGTGCAGCGTGCAGTCTTCGTCCTTCCAGTAGTCGTCGTAGTGCGGGTGGCTGAACCACTCGGCAAGCAGCCGGCGGTTGTCAGCCGGGTCGCGAGCTACCGCGTCCATCCCCTTAAAGCGTTCCGGTCGAGTCGTCCCCCCGACGCGGTAACCTTCCTGGAACAGGCTGAGCCCCGTGTCGGTCATGTACTGGCAGACCAGGTGCGGCGGCTGTGTCACGGCGAGGTAGTTCTGAGCATATCCGCCCTGCGAACTGCCGAACGTGCCGATCTTGCCCGTCGACCAGGGCTGCTTCGCGAGCCACTCGCAGAAGTCGTAGCCGTCACTCAGCTCGCCCCACTGCAGTGCCCGGTAGCCGACCCAGCGGCCTTCGGAAAAATGCGTGCCTCGATAATTGATCAGGGCGACAACGTAACCGGCCTCTGCCAGACGAGCCGCTGCTTCCTTCGTGCCGCGGGCGGTCAGGCTCGCGTAACGCTGCTCGAAGATCGCCGGCCAGGGACCGTCGCCTTTCGGGAAGTACAGATACGCCGACAGCTTGACGCCGTCCCGCATCGGCACCATTTCGTGCTTCTCGGTGACGTCGCCAAGGTTCGCGTCCTGAGCGACGATTTCAGTTTGCAGTGTGACGGCGACCGTCAGCAGCAGAGTCAGAAGCAGGCAGCGTCGCATCGGAGTTCCTCAGACGTTGGTAACGGATCGGGTTCAGCTCAGCTGACAATAGCTGACACATCCGAGTTTGCGAATGACTCGCGCCGAAAGTAGCCATCTCGCTCCGCCGAGATGAGCCGCTAGCAGACAGCGCGTGCGAACGTCGAGATGTGTCGACGCCTGAATTCGTCGACTGAATCAGCATCGAGCCTTTGCACCGATTGAGTCGTCAAAGGCCAGTGAACGTTGACCCTGACGCCGGCTCATCTCGGCGGAGCGAGATGGCTACGATTGCCGTGCCTGGCGTCGAGCCATCCCGGCTGAATGACTTCTTCACGCGGTCCGATAGACTGCGTTGTTCAGCGAGGGCAGAGAGATTCGTCGCGACCGATCGTCAGGACGTCGCCG
>JAPOLP010000208.1 GCA_029977045.1 Planctomycetota bacterium | reverse complement strand
TACGCCTCGGCCTTTCCAACCTTGGCCTTCGCGGCGAGGTACTTCTGCTCGGCCTCCTGGAACTTCAGCTCGGACGCGATCTGCTTCTCGAACAGGGTTTTCTGTCGCAGGTAGTCGGCTTCCGCCTGAGTCAGCCCTGCAGTCGCTTCGTCGAGCGCACGCTTCTCCGCTTCGACCTTCTGTTCGGCCGTTTTTACGTACTCATCGGCCGCCGCAACGATCTCATCCCGCACTGTTCGATAGGCCCGCAACTGTGCCTCGTACGGCGCGATCGACGCCTGCGACGCCTCAACGTGACGCTGTCCGGCTTCGAGGCTTTCCTGTGCCGCCGCGAGCTGTCGCTGTCCGGACTCTTCCTGCTCCTTGAGCCGGTCGAGATAGGCCGGGTCAATGTCCTGGACTTCGAGGATCACCTGCCCCTTCGTGACGTGAGCGTTCTCGAAGATGCCCTCGCCCCATTTGACGATGCGGCCCTTGATCGGAGCTTCAACCGTCATCTGACGTTCCAGCGGCGCGTACGCGATGACGCTTCCGCTGCCCGTGACCGACTGCTGCCATGGCGCGAAGAGCGCAGCGACAATCGACAGCACAAGCAATATGGCGAGCACCTTGCCGAAGCGACGCGCGATCCGCGAAGACCGAGCCAGCCGCAGTGACGGCAGCACCGCTTCGTTGTACGCCACCGGGGCGAGCATCGTGTGCCGAGACGCGACCGCTGGCGAGTCGTCCGCCTGCTTGCTTTCCGGCAACCTGGGAGCTGTCGTGATCATCGTCTCTTCCGGCTGAGTCGTGTCTGTGTTTGTTCCTGTCTCGGGTGCGCCGTTCATGAGAGTGCCTCAATCCGATTAGAAACCTGGGCACTATCCAGTCGCAGCACGCGTTCGCAGAGGTCGGCAACTCGCTGCTGGCCAGTCGCGATGACGATCGTGCACTCGTCACACAGCCCCGCGAGTGCAGTTCCGACTTCCTGCAGTTCCAGGTCGGAAAACCCGTCGAGGAGCCCGTCAATAAGCAGCAGGCCAGGGCGGCCAACGATCGATCGCGCGAGCATCAGGCGGCGGAGCTGACTACTGGAAAGCCGGCCTCCGCCAGCAGGCAGCGATGTCCCCAGGCCATCCGGCAGCAGCATGAGTTCGTCAAGCACTCCCAGTCGGTCGAGTACCGAATTCACATCCGCCGCCGACACGGACGGACGTTCGAGGTGTACGTTCTCCGCGACAGTTCCATCGAAGTATTCGATGTCCCGTGCCAGAGCGACGCGGCGTCGCAGCACGTCCGGTCTGAGGTCGCGTGGATCATTGTCGTCGACCCGAAGGTGCCCGGTTTCGGGCTGTCGCAAGCCATAGATGACGTCGCACAGGATGCTCTTGCCGGACCCGGCGTTGCCGACCACGGCAACGAGTTCTCCAGGAGCGATCTGCCAGTTGTATTGCTCCAGGCATTCTGACTTGTGCGTCAGTCCGGTCAGCTCGAGCCTCGCGGGACCGGTCGCCGTCGGAGCAATCACGCCATCGGGGCGTTCGACTTTCAGATCAAACAGATGCCCGAGTTTGTCGACCGCTGCCAGCAGGTCGTAGAAGCTCTCCATGTGTTTGCCGAGCTTCGCGACGGATCCGACGATCACGGCGACGATCAGTTCCGCCGCGACAAGCTGCCCGAGAGTCAGCTCACCCGAGACGACCAGCCACCCGCCAATTCCCAGCAGTGTGGTGCTCGCCACAGCCTGCAGTCCGAGTGCAAAGAGGATCTGACGCATCAGGATGCGGAAGTGTTTGCGGCGAGCCGACAGATAGTCGTGAATGAATCGGTCGGCCCGCTCCAGAGCGAACTCGCTGCCGCCGTCGGTCCGAAACGCGATCGGGCAGCGTGCCAGGTCTTCCAGCCACGACGCCATCACGTATTTCTTCTTCGACTCCTTAACGCTCGACTGCACGGCCCCGCGACCGAGTACGACCACAACAAAGATGATCATCAGAATCAACGCGATGTCGAATCCGGCCAGCCACGGGTGATAGAAGGCCAGCACAGCCATCCCGACAGCGGCTGACAGCACCAGCCCGATACCCTCAAGCAGGAGCTGGGCGCTCACCTTCTGAACCGTAACGACGTCGAAGAATCGATTGACGAGTTCCGGAGCATACGCGCCATCCAGTTCTTCCATCCGGACTCGCGGGAGCCGGTAGGCCAGATCGCCAGCCACTCGTGCGAAGAGTCTTCGCTGCACAATTTCCACAACGATCGTCTGCACGGCTCGAATCGCCGCCGAGAAGGCCAGGAACATGAACAGCAGCAGCGCGAGCACAACAACCGGCTGCAGGAAACGCCCGAACGCGACGGTGTTAACGAGTGCCTCGACGGCAATCGGCGTTGCCAGCGTCAGCAGCCCAACGATCAACGCGTAAACGCAGACGGTGAAGATGTCTGAGGACTCGGGCTGCAGCAGTGCCCGCAGCCGCCCGAACGGTGTGACGTGCCCTTCAATACTCTCCTGCCCCGGATGACGTCCGAAACCGGGTTCCAAGGCAACGAAGCGAACCTGGCCTGCATCGTTGGCGAAACGCTTCAGTGTCGACTTCAGACGGACCCGGTTCATGGGGCGTGATGACGCTTTGGATGCGTCGTCGATCACGGTGAAACGTCTCCCCGATCGACCGACAACAGCCAGCCAGTCATCGCTGTCTCCCGGCGCGTGCAGAATCAGGGCCGCACCTTCGTCGATCATCGCCAGGGCGTTCGCGACGGTCCCGTCAATAACCTTCGCTTTCTTGCCGATGCTGGCGAGTGATTCGACAGTCCACCGCCACCATCCTCCCGATTCCGACTCGGAGAACGCAGCGACTGCCTCCCGGAATGCCCGACGGCCTTCCGTTCGCAGATTTCCATCGCCAAGTTCGATCAGCAGCAGCTCCAGTAGAGCCTCGCCTCGAGTCTGTCGTTCAAGTGTCGCCATGAGGCCGTCCGTCTGAATCGTTTGTGCGGGTTCTGATTACCCGCCGCATCCCGCGCAGTAATTAGCTTCGGCAGAAGTCTAGCTTTGACATGACTATCGAGAGTGACGAAGTTTCCGATTTAGCACATCGAAAATACCGATATTCCACGGGGTCTAATATCGGCGATCAGTGAATACGATGAGGCATTACCCACTGTTGTCTCGGCGAAAAACCACAGCCCTATAGCGTCCGGAGTAAGCCTCGATGGACTGGCTCAACTACCACCACCTGCTCTATTTCTGGGTCGTCGCGAAAGAAGGCAGCATTACTCGCGCCTGCGAGAAACTGCATCTCGCTCAGCCGACAATCAGCGGACAGCTCAAAAAGCTCGAAGAGTCCACCGGCCAGAAACTGTACGAGCGGGTGGGGCGAGGTCTCATTCTGACCGATGCCGGACGCACTGTCTTTCGTTACGCCGATGAGATCTTTTCCATTGGCGAGGAACTCAAGGAAGCTCTTAAAGGACGGCCGACAGATCGCCGGCTACACCTGACGGTTGGTGTTCCCGACAGCCTGCCGAAGATGATCGCGTATCGGTTGATCGAGCCTGCCTTCCGACTCGGCCAGAAAGTGCATGTCGAGTGCCGCGAAGGCAAGCTGCAGGAGCTGCTCGGTGAACTGGCCACGCACGCGATCGACGTCGTGCTGTCCGACCTGCAGGCCGCGTCACTCGTGAGCGTCCGCGCCTTCAATCACTTTCTCGGCGAATCGGGAACAACGTTCTTCGCGGCCCCGGCACTGGCAAAGACTTTGTCTGGCAAGCCTTTTCCTCAGTGCCTCAACGATGCCCCGATGCTGCTCCCCAGTGGAGCGGCCACGCTGCGTCGCTCGCTCGACCACTGGCTCTACAGCAACGACCTTCGTCCGGACGTCGTCGGCGACTTTGAAGACACTGCCCTGATGAAGGTCTTCGCTCAGGCCGAGCACGGAGTCATCCCGTCGCCGTCGGTCGTCGAAGAAGAAGTCTGCTACCAGTACGGTCTGGAAGTCATCGGGCGAGTCTCTGATATGGTCGAACGCTTCTACGCCATCACCGTCGAACGTCGGATCAGTCATCCTGCCGTCGTCGCCCTGTCCGAAGCTGCTCGATCCGAACTGTTCACGAAGTGATCGCTGTCGCCTGACGAGTAACCGTTTCCACTGAACGCTCCCGGATATTTCAAGAAAACCCGCGACAGACCGACAGGCTGCTGGGCCAGGCAACACCGCGTAGCCTGCCGCGGGCCGAACTGGATGATGTTCCGACTGGAATGGCGACATACGAGGATCAGTGATTCGCCACTGCAGACGCTGTGCTTCTGATTGGCTCAGTTTCCGAGTCCGGAAGTCGTTCCCAGCCGGTAGCTGCGGAGTAGCGATGGAGCATTCCGTCCTGTAAGGAGATCAGCTGAAGCCAGTCGTTTGTCAGCAGATCGTCGAGCAAGGAGTGCTTTCCGATGATTGCTTCGATTGCTGACGTTGGTGCCGCGATGATGGCGAGCAGCCGCAGCGGCTCGTGGCGAAGCTCGGTGCCATCGTGGAGTGACTGCAGAGCCAGACCTGTTGTCAGGTCGCCGCCGTTTCCGGACAAAACGCCGAAGTGTCCGACGACGTTGTGAATCGTCTTGCTTCCACTCCCGAAGTGGGCGTTGTCAACGACCGAGGCGTAGTACTGCATGTTAATCCAATGCGCGACGACGAGCGGCGCAGTCATGATCTGTTCGAGTACCTGAAAGCCGTCGTCTGTTCGGTAGTCGTAACTGTGCAGGAATGATCTGCCATCGAGATTGATCTTCAGCGTCATTGACCGCGGAGCCGCGATGAACGCTGCGTTCCCCGCAAGGCCCCATTCAGGACGCACCTCGGACCAGTCCTTCGCAAACTGAGAGGCGTCGTCTGCGTTCCGCGAACCGAGCGACGGGATGCGTTCGTTCCGCGTGAGGGCTGCTGCTGTTTTCGACCAGCCCTGAAGGTCTCGCAGGTCACGTTCGTGTGACGCAGGTACCTCGTCGATATCGAAGAAGTCGATCTCGTCACTCGTGGTGTTGTGGACGGCCGCAAGGAAGTGGACGTCTTCTGGGATGTTGATGCCGTGCTCAATCAGGCCCGCACGAACGGCTGGTTGATTCAGCAGAGCGGCTGCGAAACGAGCGTTGGGTTCGCCAGAGTGACCTCCGCACGCTCCACAGTTGAGAGCAGCTTTCAGCGGGTTATTCGCTGTTGTGCTTTGATGGCCGCAGAACACGACAAGTCGCGAGAAGTCGCTCGTAATTCCAATGCCCTTCAGAATGGACGCGGCCATTTCAGCCTGTGCTTCGATCGTGATTCCCTGCTCGACGAGTCCATCGAGCAGGGGGGCTTTTCGGTCTCGATGCAGTTTCTCGACCCCATCGTGCTCGTGGTCCGTGTGAGTCTTGCCGCTTCCAACTGACTTCAGCAGAAGCTTCAGCCCCGAAAACACGCCCACAGCTTCGACGAACCCGAAGCAGCCGGATGCCGAAGCCTGAAAGCCTTTCCAGGCCGTTCGCAGCAACCGGCTCTGCTGTCGCGACGACCGTGTCTGCTCGTGCAGCCGCTCATCAGCTCCTCGAATCCCTTCGTGCACGCGGAACCGAGGCTTCAACAGCGCGGGCACCTGTGCTGAACCTGTGGATTCACCCAGGCGGGCGAATTCAATCGGGACACCAAAGAAGCCGGCAAAACCAAAGGTCTGAATGGAGTTTTCGACCGCTTCGAGGTTCCTGCGAATGCGTTCGGACCGGACGTCGATGCAGAAGACCATCTGGACGGTCGCTGGCGTCATTGATGGAACTGTCGGAGCCTGGCCGATGTCCGGGGATGCTTCGTCCGATGCGAGGATCGTGCTCGTTGAGTCCTTCAGCTCGGACACAATGTTCCGTCGCCAGGCGACTTCGCTGGCTTTCAGCAGGACATAGCGAGCCAGAGAGTCGTCGTTCGTCAGCAGATATTTCGCGGCATTGCCGGTGAAGCCTGCTGGCTGTGAAGAACGTGAGATAAACCTGAAGGCCCGCGACAGAGCCGCGTCGTACGCCAGTCGAATTGCCAGCAGTCCGACAAAGTCCTCACTGTAATCGTCGCAACATGCCGGTTTCTGCGTCTGATACTGGACCCAGGAACTCCAGCCCGGCATCGACCACGCGGTACACAGCAGAGTTGCTTCCCACTGATGTGGCTCGATCTCAAGCTGTCGCAGTAAGGCGTTGATTGCCGCTTCAGGCGTGTGTGGCAATTGAGCGACAAACTTCCGCACACCAGACAATCCCAGGACTTCGAGGCGATGGTCTGAAAGTGCCGCTGAACGCCATGCCTGGTACAGAGGAAGCGACTTTCCGGGGCTCTGCCAGATGGCCTGTCCGGTGTCGTAATGGGCTGAGCAGCATCGCGAGACTTCATCCAGAAATACGGTTGACCAATCTGTTCCAAACACTCGGTCGTAGACTTCCGAGAGCAGCTCTGTTCGGTGGCCGTTCCGTTTCGCCGATGGTTGTGTGCCGGCAGTTCTGGCGTCTTCCGGGGCAGTCGCCGAGAGTAGATCCTGAATGTCCTCAGCCGTGATCAGGTCGGCGACCGTCAGGCCATCCTTTGCCAGTTCCTGAAGTGCGACTGCGATGTCATCCGTCGTCAGGTGCCCTGCATCAACTCGCGAGCGGTAGTACGTCAGGGGCATCAGCGATTCGCAATCAGAGAACATCTGCAGGAAACGTCGAGCCTTCAGAAACGAATGAGAGGTCAGCCCGAGAAACGGATTGACAGCCACGAAGTCATCCAGCGGCCAGACCGGAGGAATGGTTTGCTTGACCTTCTGCAGCGTCTCGCGGAGTTCCTCACCCAAGTAAGCCGCGTCTCCTGAGCGAGCCGATTGAGGAAACAAAGACTTGGTTGGTGCAGCGACAAGAGTTCTCATCAATCACTCTCCTGCTTGGGATGTAACGGGCTGTAGTGGGGATCATTCGGAATGGAGATTCGGAACACGGGTTGCCGCCGGGAGTAGCCAGTCTGCAGTTGCTGCGTTTCTCAATTGATTCGAGTTAACCGGGACAGTGCAGCGTCAACGTAGAAGCCGTTTGAAGCGTGAACATGGGCGGCCTGCAGCCAGGATGCCGGCCCGTGGGAGTCGTTAACGGACCTCAGCCACAGCCATGTCTCGAAGAGAAAGAGGAAGACGAATCCAGACGCTGCGATTGCTGCAATCGCAGTCACGTTTCGAGCGTCAGAACCGAGTGTTGCTTCGAGGCCGACGATTGCGTCGATCGTCTGAAAGGCTCCGATGTAGATCGCGCTAAGGCCCGCCGCCGTGATGATGCCTACGAAGGGCAGGAGCCGACTTGAGGTCTGAAGAGTGAGCCAGACCCATCGAGCCAGCCCAAGGCACAGAATCAGACAAAGGATGAATCCGCCGGGCTTTTCGCTGAAACGCAGGCCGTAGACCTGGGCGACTCCCAGATAGATGGCCACTGTCCCAACACTGGCAACAGCCAGAGAGCCGAAGCCTGCAGCCGGACGAGCGGCAAAGGGAAGCGACACTCCTCGCACCGCAGCCTTCTGGTTGAGCACGTCGCCGCAGTTGAGAAATGCATAAGCCTTGTAGAGCGAGTGAGCGATGATGTGGAGCATCGCAGCGGAAAACGCTCCCAGTCCGCATTGAAACATCATGAAGCCCATCTGAGCGATCGTGGACCACGCGAGAGACTTCTTGATACTGGTCTGCGTCAGCATGACCAGTGCGGCGAAGCAGGCGGTGAATGCCCCCAGACAGGCCAGCGCCGTAAGCGATGTTTGCGACCAGGCCAGCAGCGGACTGAGGCGAATGAGCACGTAGCCGCCCGCGTTGACGATCCCTGCATGCATCAGAGCGGACACGGGAGTCGGTGCTTCCAGTGTCTCTGGCAGCCAGGTGTGAAACGGGAACTGAGCTGTCTTCAGTGCCGCTCCTGTGATGAGCAGTGCCCCGATCGCCGGCATCAGACTGCTGGCGGGTAGCCCCGTCGCTTTGTACTCGCGAACAGACGCAAACAGGCTGACTAGCTCGAGCGTTTGGAACTCACGGTAGATCAGGATTCCGGCAGCCACCATTGCGAGGTCTCCGATCCGACTGACGCCAGCCTTCATCCATGCAGCTCGATGCGCGGCAGGTCGGTCCCTGTAATGCGTCAGCAGCTGATGAATGCCCAGACTCGACAGGCTCCAGGCAATGAACAGCGTCAACAGGTTTCCGGACACGGCCAGCAGAGACACGGCTCCGACGGTGAAACCAAGCCACAGGCTGTAACTTCCCTGGCGAGCTTCACCTGCGAGATAGCGGATCGAGTAGCGAGCGATCGCCCAGCCGACGACTGACACAAGCGTCAACATCAGTGCTGAGGTGCCGTCGATATGCAGGAGCGTTGAGGCTGTACTGCCCTCCGAAACCACCTGTCGGATGCCCACCTTGCCTGTCAGCTGCAGACTGGCCAGCAGTACTGCCGCGAGACAGTTGAGACCAGTCAGGCGGGAGGCCAGTCTGGCGGTCATGGTAACTCGTGAATTTGCCACTGAGTTGGGAGCCAGCCG
>JAPOLP010000734.1 GCA_029977045.1 Planctomycetota bacterium | reverse complement strand
CTGTTTGACGGCGTACTTCAGATCGGCGATCTACAGCTCGTCGCCGGCGCGGATGCGGCCTTCGCGTTCGACGCGATGCCCATTGATCCAGACGCCGTTGGTGCTGCCGAGGTCACGAATGAAAAGCTTGTCGTCGACGCAGGCGATCAGGCAGTGGTTTCGCGAGACCTTGCGGCTCTCCGTCAGCACGACATCGCAGTCCGGATTGCGGCCAATCAGCAGGACAGGCTTGTCCAGCTTGATCGGCTCTCCGGCGGCTACGGGTATCAGACGGATCGGCATGGGTACGGAATCTTACGGTCGCGTGACAGCGGCACGAGTCTGTGCAGGGGCTGACAGAAAGTCTACCAGGAACAACTGAGTTTTGCGGTTCGTCGCAGGCCCGCCTGGAGAATTCAGGAGCGCGAGCCTCGCGGCGCATCAATCGCATGATTACTCCACTTTGGGATAGCGTACAAATTGCAGCAGCGAGCGCCGTCGGACGAGCTTCCCTGTCGAAATCGTGCCAATCGCTGCTGGCAGAAACGGCCCAGTCGATATGATCAACAAGTCCCTACCCACCTGTAGCCCTCGGCCCGTCACATTTGCGGACATCTCGATTCCTGATGGCTCAGTCGGATCTCAAACACGGTTACGTTCGCCAGCCGCGCACGTTGCGTCTGCCGATCACGCTCAGCGTGATCCTGATGACCCTGAACGTGACGCTGATGGTCTGCTGGATCATCCTGCTGGCTCGCAGCGGATCGTGGAGCGTTCTGACGATCGGCACCGTCGTCTTCGCGCTGATTCTGGTCGGCCTGATCGTCTACCTGTTCGTGATGGTGAAAGAGGTGCGTCTCAACCAGCGGCAGGCGAACTTCGTCGACAGCGTCACGCACGAACTGAAGACGCCGATTGCCGCGCTGCGTCTTTATCTGGAGACGCTGCAGATTCGCGATCTCGATCCTGAGCAGCGGGCGGACTTCTACCGGACGATGGAAGCCGAGTTGCATCGGCTGGAACATCTCATCAATCAACTGCTGGAAGTCGGTCGGCTCGACGCGATCGGGCAGCAGTACGATCCGGAAGACATCGTGCTCAGCGAACTGCTCGAACGCTGTGCCGTCGCGGCCTGTGCGCATCACAAGAAGCCGCCCGAGGAAGTTGTTTCGTACGAGTTTCAGGCGATCATCGTTCATGCGCGGCCAGTCGTGCTCGAGATGATCTTTGGCAACCTGCTCGACAACGCAGTCAAGTACGCAGGCGATCCTCCGCAGGTCCAGGTGGTGACGTCGATGACGGGGCGCGGTCGAGTGCGCGTGCAGATCATCGATAATGGCGAGGGCATCCCGGCTGACCAGCGGCGGCAGATCTTCGGCATGTTCTATCGTGGCGGGAAGGAACTGGAACGCCGTCAGAAAGGCACCGGGCTGGGGCTGTACATTTCCCGCACGCTGGCGCACATTCTCAAGGGATCGATCTCCGTTCATGAGCGACTGGACGGGCCGGGCAGTGTGTTTGAGGTCGAGCTTCCGGGGAGGCCGGCGGCATGAAGATTCTTATCGTTGAAGACGAAGAAGCTCTGGCGAAGGGCCTGAAGTTCAACTTCGAGCAGGAAGGCTTTGAAGTCGAAATGGCCGGCGATGGCCAGTCGGCTTTGTCGCTGTTTGATACCGCCGATCCGCCGTTCGATCTGCTGATCCTCGACCTGATGCTGCCTGGCATGAGCGGTTACGAAACCTGCCGCGAGATTCGGAAACGCGATCAGTTTGTCGCCGTGCTCGTCCTGAGTGCCCGCACGCTGAGTGAAGACCGGACGATGGCCTTCGACTGCGGCGCCGACCAGTACATGTCAAAACCGTTCGCGCTGCCGGAACTGATCAGCCGCGTTCGCAGCCTGCTCGAACGCCGCCGGGTCATGCGCCCGGCTGAAGCGGCTGCAGACGTCGATGCACAACCATCGAAGGTTTCCATCGGCGACAACGTGCAGGTTGACTTCGACCGGTTCGAAGTGACCGTTGGTGACGAGACGACCGAGCTGACTCGGATGGAAATGCAGCTGCTCCGGTACTTCATCGAGCACGCCGATCGTGTCCTGTCTCGTGCTCAGATCATGGGTGACGTCTGGGCTGATTCCGGAGCGATGAGCAACCGGTCCATCGATAACTTCGTCATGCGTTTGCGACGGCTGATCGAGCCAAACCCGTCCGAGCCGCGGCACATTGTGTCTGTCCGCGGGACCGGTTACCGGTTTGTCGCCAGTCCGGACCAGGACGCCGGTGGCGACGTCGAATCCAGCACTGACGATCCCGCTGACGAAGCCACCGCATGAAGTTTTCCGACCTCAAAAAGCTCGTCGAACATCCCGAGACACGGGCTGGGCGCATCTTTGAACTGACGATTCAGTCGCTGATCGTGACATCGCTCGTCGCGTATTCGATTGAGACGCTGCCTTCAGTCCGGAAGGCGATGGAGGACGGCGTGCCGGACGTCGTCACAACGTTGCTGACGACCATAGAAATCGTCACGGTGGCAGTTTTCACGTTTGAATATGCTCTGCGTCTTGCCGTGGCGGACCGCAAGCTGAGGTTTGTGTTCAGTTTTTACGGCATCATTGACTTCCTGGCGATTCTGCCGTTTTACGTGACGCTGTTCGCGGGTCTGGGACGCAACGTCGATTTGCGGACTGTTCGAGCCTTGCGGCTGTTTCGACTGTTCCGCGTCTTCAAACTTGCCCGCTACAGTAGCGCGCTGGTTCGATTTCAGAGAGCGTTCATCGCGGCGCGTGAAGAGCTGATTCTCTATCTGATCCTGACGCTGGTGATGCTCTACTTTGCGGCGGCGGGCATTTACTTCTTCGAGAACGAAGCGCAGCCAGAAGCTTTTTCATCAATCTTCAGCAGCCTGTGGTGGGCCGTCGCGACGCTGACGACTGTCGGCTACGGCGACGTTTACCCGGTCACTCCGGGCGGGCGGCTGTTCACGTTCTTCGTCCTGATGGTCGGCCTCGGAGTCGTTGCAGTTCCGGCAGGGATCGTCGCCGCGGCCCTCGAACAGGCACGCGGCAGAGACGAGCAGGCCACGCGGGACCAGGACGAGGAAGTCGACTGAACCTTCACGGTCAGCTTAGTCGCAACGCTTATCGGCTCAGGCCGATGTAGAAGCTGAAGAGGCGTTCCTGGTCGAACGGTTCCGACAGGATCGGGAAACCGAAGTCGAAGGCCAGCGGAGCCGGGCCCATTGCCGGAATCGTGAGGCGAACTCCAAAGCCGGCGGCCAGGCGGAAACTGTCCGCGGTGATTGAGCTGTTTGATTCCTCGACCGTACCGGCGTCGACGAAGCCAACCACTCGAATCATCTCGTCAGCCGTCAGCGGGATCGAGTACTGGGCTGATCCCAGAATCATTGTGTTGCCGCCGACGCCGATGCCCTGCTGCTGAGGACTGATGCCACGGAAGGCAAATCCGCGGAACGACTGATAGCCGCCCGCGAAGTACCGCTCGAACATCGGCGTGCCGGCGTCACTCCAGTCGTACTCGCCATTCAGCGAGAGAATGTGGCGACCGCTGCCATCAGCCTGTTCGTAGAGCGTGAAGTGCTGCGAGCCCTTGAGTTCAAATCGCGGGTAGACGAAATCGCCAAAGGCCTGCTCGAACGATGCTTCGACCATGTGGCCTGCGCTGGGCAGGAACGCTGAGTCACGTGTATCGTGAGCCAGCGAAGTGCGAATACTCGACAGAAAGTTGTCGCCGACAACCTCAGCGGCATCTGGAGCCAGAG
>JAPOLP010000856.1 GCA_029977045.1 Planctomycetota bacterium | reverse complement strand
TCACGAATCTCGCCAACGAGGATGACTTCGGGATCCTGTCGCATCAGTGATTTGAGCCCGGTGGCGTAGTTGAACCCTGCCGCCGGATTCACCTGCGACTGAGCCACGCCGTCCAGCGCGGCCTCAATAGGATCTTCCAGACTGACAAGACTCCGCTGCCCGCCGGATTTGTCTGCGACTTCTCGCAAACAGGCATAAATCGTCGTGGTTTTCCCGCTGCCCGCAGGACCGCAGACCGCGAAGACGCCGCCATTCTCAAGCAACATATCCCCGACGCTGTCGCGGATCTCAGTCGCGAGGCCCAGATCACCGAGCCTGCGAAACGTCCCGGAACCGACAAACAGTCGCACAACCGCTTTCTCGCCGTGCATCGTCGGGAAGGTGCTTAACCGCATTTCGACGTCACTGCCGGCAACTGAGTTTGGTGCTCCCCGCAGTCGGCCTTCCTGAGGAACCTCGGTGCGATACGTGAGCAGTTCCGCCAGAACCTTGAGCCGCGAGACGACATTTGAGGAAATTGGCCTGGCGATCCGTATTACCGGATGCAGCACTCCGTCTATTCGCCAGAAGGCAGAACTGCCCGCCTCGTCAGGCACCAGATGGATGTCACTGGCCTGAGCGTTCCGAGCCGCAGTCAGGAGAGCATCGACAATCTCCACCGCCGAGACGTCGCCTCGCGAATCACCCAGCCGCGCAGCCAGAGCCTGCTCATACTGCGCTGCCAGTTCATCGCTCATCGAAGAATCCGCTCAGTGGGCCGGTCAGAAACGCATCGGGAGCGACGCGTCATACCGGCAACAGACCGTGCGGCAAAGCGAGTTTGTCTGGCAAATCTGACAGTCACTTCGGGAACGTTGCTCCATCCCCTGCCTTTATCAGCAATGCGCGCCCGGGCCGCGGCAATTAGAGGGCCGTTGTCGGTGGGCAGATGACGGACTCCGCTGCAGCACCGAATGGCCAGACTTCACCTTTGCCATCCTCGCCACCTTGCGGATTCTGCACGAACCGGGGTGCAACGTTCAGCTTCTTCTGAACATAGCGGGCGACGGTCCGCAGGTAGTGAGCGTCTGGCTTGTAAGTGCAGCTGCCGTTGTTCAGGTAAAAGTAGACATCCGGCTTACCTGCAGCAGTCTTCGCCGTTGTGTCGACGATCAGCTCGCCCGCGTACGCGACCGTCCTGCTCATCCATCGTTCCGGATCAAAGTCTGCATCGTCTTCCTGAACGATCCGGAAGTGCTTGCTGGACGCGTCAAGGAGACCGACTCGCTTCGCTGTTCTCGTTCCCGGAACATCAAGGTATGCCGTCGTCCCGGCAGGCAGCCTGTCCTTCGAGGGCTCAAACTGCTCTTCAGCACCGAAGTCGACCATCTTGCCTTTGACGTCTGAGATGTACCTGATCTCGAATCTCTTCTGGATGTCGGCCAGCTTCTTCTCATCGGTCGTCCAGACAGCAACGAGAAGCCGACCCTCAGTACTGATCACATAGTTGTAGCGTTGAAACCGCCTCACCTCTTCTGGCACGTGAAGCTTTGCAGCCCGCCTCTGATTCGCGTCGATCGACTTCGAGAGCAGATCATCTGTCAGTTCACACACCTCAACATGGTCCAGTCCAACCTGCTCGTAGGCAGCAAAGTTATTGAGCTCCTTCCGGACTTCCTGGCACGTATACGGTCCTCCGAACCGAGTTGCGGCGAATGCGGCAGCAGACGTGCCCTTCTTCGACTTGACGGTCTTCGCGCCAGCATCGTGGAACTTTCCACGGTCACCGACGTCATCAACCTCCTCACAGAAACCGCCGCCGGATGCTCCACCACCGTGGCCACTCTGAGGACAGCAGCCCTGAGCAATCAGAACAATCCCGAGCGTAGCGGTCCACAGGACAGATCCCCGAAACTTTCCGGCCTGCCTTGCAGCAGGATGAGTCGACAATTCAGCAAGTTGTGACGATGACGTGCGAATCATGCGAAAGGCCCGATCTGACGGAGGTCAACGAAGAACTCATGCGCCCATAATGGACAAATCGCGCAATCAGAATCAACCCACACGCCCCACTTTGTGCACACTGCCACGCCGCCCTGACTCCGGGAGACATGCATGACAGGCGATCCAGCCAGAAACAGCATCGCAACGGACGCGGTGACGCCCAGCAGCAGAAACAGGAACGATGACCAGTCAAACAGGGAAGTGACTGCGGCCCAGGGCCGAGTTCGCACGCTCCTCGCTCAATCTCCAAGCCGGTTCCGTAACCGGTTAAGTTCTTCCAGCGCGGCCAGAGGGGTCATCTCGTCGATCTTCAGGTTGCGGATCTCGTCGAAGACCGGATGCTCTTCGACGACGAACAGAGAGAGCTGCTTCTCGGATGACTTCTTCTTCCGCTTAGGGACCTTCGGTCGGCCTTCGTCGTCGAGGTGATCGCTTTCGAGTGTCTGAAGAATGACGGACGCGCGGTCGACGACGGATCGAGGGACGCCAGCGAGTCGGGCGACATGGATGCCGTAACTCTTGTCGGCTGACCCCTCGATGATCCGGTGCAGGAAGATGATGCCGTCGCCCTGTTCGTGCACGGCGACGTTCCAGTTCGACGCGTGCTTGAGCGTCGATGTCAGCTCCGTGAGTTCGTGATAGTGCGTCGCGAACATCGTCCGGCATTTGATCGTGTCGTGCAGAAACTCGGTCACCGACCAGGCCAGCGAGATGCCGTCGTAGGTGCTGGTGCCGCGACCGATCTCGTCGAGGATCACGACGCTGCGATCAGTTGCTGTGTTGAGAATTCTCGCCGTCTCGGTCATCTCGACCATGAACGTACTCTGGCCCTTGCCGAGTTCGTCGCTGGCTCCCACGCGGGCGAAGACTCGATCTGCGACACCGATGCGGGCCTCGCTGGCCGGAACGAAGGAGCCCATCTGAGCGAGAACCGTCAGCAATGCCGCCTGCCGGATGTAGGTGCTTTTACCGGCCATGTTCGGGCCAGTAATGATCTGCACTCGCCCATGATCGTCACCGCCCAGCAGCACGTCGTTGGGGACGAATTCGCCAGTCGGCTGCAGTTTGTCGAGTACCGGATGCCGCCCTTCCCGGATATCGAGCACTGGGTCGACCGTCATCTGCGGCCGGCAGTAGCGTTGAGCGGACGCCAGGACGGCCAGCGAGATCAGCACGTCGATCTCGGCAATGACTTCTGCCGAGTTCTTCAGCCGCGTGACGTGAGCGGCGACCCGGTCCCGCAGGCTGGTGAAGAGCTCCTGTTCGAGCGACTTCGCTTCGTCTTCGGCCCGGAGAACCTTCTCTTCAT
>JAPOLP010000287.1 GCA_029977045.1 Planctomycetota bacterium | reverse complement strand
CGCCATTCGCCGACTGACAGAACGACGGAATTGTCGCTGCCTCACCGGGCGAGAGACTGTCGTCGCTGTCCTTGTCGAATTGCTCGAATTGACGCAGCACAAACGAGCGACGGAATGCGCTGATCGGCTGCCCGTCGATTGTCAGATCGAGCTTGAGAAACAGCGGGCCTGATCTCCCGAGATAGACGAGCCTGTGGATCGCTGCCGAATCATTGTCGCCGGCTTTCGGGTCGGCGTCTTGCTGATCGGACGCCGTTGCCGTTAGCAGTGATGCGAGTGCCAGGGCGGCAAGGGCTCTCAAACGGGCTCTGCTGGCTGGCATCAGACGTTGCAGCGTCGCGTTCATGGCACATCAGCTCCGTTGGCGGGAGAGGCGGCAGCGAGTGGCGGTTCAGCGTCGCGAGGCATCGATTCCCGGTCGACGTACGTCAGCAGAAGCGGCAGCAGGAACAGGTTGCCGGCAAGGCCGCCGAGCATCGCGACGCTCACAAGGATGCCAAAGTAGACGAGCGGAATGAAGTGCGAGAGTGTCAGAACGCTGAAGCCCGCGACGAGAGCCACATTTGCAAAGACCAGCGAGCGTCCGACGCTTGTCTGAGTTTTTTCGAGTGCCGCCGCGACGGACTCGCCCTGCCGCCGCAACCGCTGATACTGGGCTAGGTAGTGGACGCTGCTGTCGACGGTCAGGCCCATCGAAACGCTGGCGATCATTGCCGTCGCGATATTGATAGGCAGCCCGATCCAGCCCATGAATCCGATGACCAGCACGATCGGAAACAGATTCGGCACCAGAGCCGCAATGCCGAGCCGCACACTGCGAAACGCCAGACTCAGCATCAGTCCGATCCCGACCGCCGCGATCACAAAACTGACGAGCTGATCGCGCAGCAGGCTCTCAATGAGAAATGTCAGAAGAACGAAGAGCCCGGTGGCTTCGGCAGGACGGGGAGTGCGGAGTGCGGAATGCGGAGTTCGGAGTGCGGAATTCTTATCGTCGGACTCTGACTCGGAACTGGCAGCGTCGCCCGTTCCTGTCTGCTCTTCATTCCGCATTCCGAATTCCGCATTCCGAATTCCAACCTCAACCTGCTCCCGGACGATTTCTCGAACGCGCGAGATCAGCGCGAGCTTGCTCGCCGACGGCTGGCGTTCGAGGCCTCGGAGAACGATGCGCATCCGGCCCTGTTCGGGGTTGTAGAGACTCTTGAGGAACTCCGGCTGAATCGCCTGGAGCATGTTGAGCCGTTGTTCGAGCGAGAACTGCTTCGACAGGAAGCCGGCACCGACTTTCTGAGGGACGAGGTCGAGGCCGTCGGTCAGAGCGACGACTTTTGTCAGTCGCCCGGCACGGGACTCTGGTTCCGATGCTGAGCTTCCGAATTCTTCACGAAGCTGGGCGGCGATCGTTCTGACGAGTTCGAGGTACTCGGGGGTGAGTTCATCGGGGGCCGTGAAGTTGACTTCCCAGGTACCGACGCCGCCGAGCTTCGATTCGGCAAAGTTGAGCGACTGAACGAGGCTGCTGTCGTCGCGGAAGTTCTTGCTGAAGTCGGTTTCGACTCGTAGTCGAGTGATGCCCAGTCCGGCGATGGCGACGATGGCTGCTGCAGTGAAGCCAACCGTTGTCGGTCGATGATGCACCAGTTGGCCGACTCCGCCGAGAGCCCGGACGAGATGCCGCTCAGCCCGGGCGGGCACGGGGTCGCCGATCAGCAGATCGAGCAGACGTGTCGCGATCGTCGGTGCGGATGACTCAGCAGCCGGACGTCGCCAGCGAGCCATTCCGCCTGGCGTGATCAGGACAACGACGACAAACACAAGCAGCGTCGCCAGCGACATCATCAATCCGAAGCTGCGGACTGGAGTGATCTCGCTCGACAGCAGTGCCGCGAAGCCGACCGCCGTCGTCGCACACGTCCAGAAGATCGCCGGAGCCAGTTCGCTGACTGTGTCGGCCAGTGCGGCTTCGCGTGAGATTGACTCCGACTGCCGCTTCTCACGGAACCGCAGCGCGATATGCGTCGCTGTGGCGATACCGATAATCGTGACCAGTGAGTTCAGCATCGAGCTGACCATGCTTAGCTTCGCGCCGCTGAGGACCAGAATGGCTTCCGTCCAGCGAATCGTGACGAGCACGACAACCAGCGGCAGCAGGACCCAACGCAGCGTGCGGAACATCAGAAACAGAACACCCGCCAGCAGGAGCAGCGAGACGTGAAACAGCACCCGTCCGTCTTCCTCGACATACCGGAACATATCGTGAACCTGGACAGGTTCGCCGACGACAAATGCCGGTGGGTTGTGAGCGGCAGCGAGTTCGCGAATTCGGGCGACCGTCTCGCCGCGAGGGAGGTCAGTTGTCGCCGGCTTGAGTCGGATGACGATCGCCGTTGTGTGCCGGTCCTCGCCGACCAGCACGCTTTCGGTCAGCTTGACGGCCTGCGCCTGTTCGGCGGAAAAGTCGAACTTGTCGATGATTCGGCTGAGCACAACCGGCAGGCCGAGTTCGCGTAACGAATCACCGATTCGTCCCTGCACGTCGGTCGCGGCAGGCAGTGTCTGGAGGCTCTCGGGATAGACGCCGGGAACAGCGGCGATTTTCTGACCGAGGGCCTCGATGCGATCCCGGCTGCGTTCGGAAACGACGTCACTGTCGGGCTCGAACAGGCCGTCTTCCGGCCAGGCAACGATCGCGAACTCGTCGCCGCCGAACAGCTGCTTGCTGCGGTCGTATGCCGAGAAATACTCGTCGTCCTCTGCATACAGCGACTCGATCGACTGGTCGAATTCCAGTCGCGCCGCGATCGGCAGCGAAAACAGAAACAGAATTGCCACGACGGGCAGAACAACCATCCGCCAGCGCAAAAGCTGCCGCACAATGACATCCAGTCGGCTGGCGGGTGACGGTTCTGGCATGAGAGGGGACTTGAGGTCGTATCCGGAGTAACCTGCCGGTTTTCGCAGCGGCACGGTCTCCGACAGCAGATTCACAGCAGAAGAGCCTGCGGTGGCATACCTGACAGGCTGGGTCGCAGAATAGTTCCGCTTGATTCGGCCTGCTACTCGCTCCTCGATGCTCAAACGACGTCCATGCTGAGGCATCTCAAACAGACTGACCGACTGCTGTTGACGCTGCTGTTGATCGCGTTCGTTCTGCGATGCGCGGTCGTCGTCGTTCGTCGAGACAACCTGTCGATCGACCGCGACGCGTACCTCGCCATTGCGGAGAACCTGGCGGCAGGAAACGGTTTCTGTTCGGTCGTGGGCCGGCCAACCGCCTTCCGACCGCCGCTCTATCCGCTGCTGCTGGCGGTCTGTCTGTCGCTGGGAGGAACGATCGCCGTCGCCGTTGTGCAGATCGGCCTCGGAACAGCCACGGTTGGGCTGACGTGGCGGCTCGCTCGGAATGCGGACATGGCTCGAAAGATCGCGTTCGTGGCGGGACTGCTCGCGGCAGTTGACCCACTACTGCTGGAACTGACGTCTCAGCCAATGACCGAAACGCTCTTCGCGTTTCTCACGACCGGCCTGCTGTGCTCACTGACCAGGCCGACGGGCATCCAAGTCGAACGTCCTGCTGTCACCGGCGTTTTGTTCGGTCTGGCGGCGCTCTGCCGACCGAGCATCTGGGTATTCGGTGGCCTGTGGCTCGGGTTCGTGGCAATTCGTCTGGTGTTTTCGCTTCTCAGAAGGAAACCGTCTGCCTCGACAGTCAACTGGCGCGGTGGGCTGACGGTCGCAGTCGTTGCCGCTGCAGTCGTCAGTCCGTGGGCTCTGCGAAACTGGAGCGTTTTTGGACGCCCGATCCTGATGACGACTCACGGTGGCTACACGCTGGCACTGGGAAACAATGCGTTCTTCGATGCCGACGTCGTTTCCGGTCGGGAGCGCGTCTGGAGTGGCGACAGCCTGCGAAAGTGGCAACAGGAATCCGAACGGCGAATTGCGGAAAGCGGCATCGCAAAGAGAGACGAGCTTGCTCACGACGCCGCGTTGTCACGGCAGGCCGTAGAGTGGATCAGAGCTAACCCCCGGAGATTTGCCTCAGCCTGCTGGTTGCGGGTGAAACGGTTCTGGGCAGTGCAGCCTCAACGACAGGAGACTGGCGGTGAAAACCTGAGCTTCGTGATCGGCCTCTGGTACGCCGCCGTGACACTGGCGGCACTCGGAGGACTTCTCAGGCACAGGACCAGCCTGACGCCTCTGACGGCTGGACTGCTGCTGGCACTTTCTCTGACCGCCCTGCACACGGTTTACTGGGCGAATATGCGAATGAGGTCGCCTCTGGTGCCTGTCGTCAGTGTTTTTGCGGCGTCTGCCTTCCTCGCAAAGGTCGCCAGGTCGAATTCGGTGGGCGAGAAAGACGACGGCACATCTAACCTGATTTAGTAGAGTTCGGACAGTTGGTGTCGACATTTTCGAGCGATTTCAGAATAATCTGACGAGTCGAAGCAAATTCCGAGAAGGAAACTGAGGGGAAACCGGTATTAGATTTCCGGAAGGGCTGCGTTTCAGCGGTGTGGCCGTTGGGACGTTGAGTGTCGCCGAGGTGGCCAGACCGCCAGACGCTCAGTCATTTTGACTGAACAGTGGACCTGCGATATCAGATGGGCAAATCATGACAACGCAGACCCGGGTCTTTTCCGTCGACATTGTTGAGAATGTCGTAATCGTGACGCCGAATGGCGACGCCAGCGGATTCCGTTACCAGGACATCCACACGGCAACTAACTCGCTCGTCGATTCAATCCGCCGTCAGAAGATTGCGCGGATGGTCGTCGACTTTGGCGAGGTCGAAGTCGTCGGCTCGATCATGATCAGTTCGATCATCAAGCTGGCGCGCAGCATTGCCGATCAACGAGGCACTGCCGCTTTCTGCAACTCGTCGGAAACCATGCGTGACGTCATTTCGACGATGAACCTGACGAAGTTGTGGGCCCACTACGACTCCCGCGACGAAGCAGTCGCGGCGGTCTGCGGATTGAACTGACAGGTTTCTCGCCATCAACTGAGCAGCTCGCAGAGATCCTTGCGCATCTACCGACGACCGACGTTCGCCGCTTCGGTTGAGCTACGGGTCTCTGAAGCAAGAAACCTGGCCGCCGCCGGTTGTATTGCGGAATTTCTGTCGCAATGGCTCAACCAGCGTCGCCTTCGTCGGCCTTCTTCAGTCGGTCCGCGATCAGCGTGTCGATGAAGAGCTGGCTGGCATGGAACATCAGCATGGGGAAGACGGCGAACGGAATCGGCAGACCGCCGATGACGTCTGCGCCGCCGAACGCTGACGGGTCGGTGGCTAGGTAGACGCCGATCGGCAGCGTCTTCTGGCTTCCAGCGAATGACGCAGCGATGCGGTCTTTTCGTTCGAGCCCCAGTAGTCCGCTGCCCTGCCACGCGACGAAGAAGGCGGCGAGATGAATCGCGATGCAGGTGCTCCAGACGACGGCGATTCCGACGACCTGCTGGCCGAGGCTTGCCTCCTGCAATTTGATCCCGCCGCCCAGCGACGCCAGCAGAACGAGGATCAGCACGCACGATTGAGCGACAACGCCGATAGGCGTTTTGTGCTTTGTGGCGAAGTCGGCGAGTGATCGAGACAGCCGCAGGCTCTGGCCGATCATCGTTGGCAGCAGGACGACGAGGACCAGTCGTTTCGCGAGGTCCTGCATGTCGAGTTCGACAGACTGGCCGGTCGCGGTCACGAGCCAGAATGGCGTCACCACAAAACACATCGTGTTGGTGACGAGCGTCGTCAGCAGCGAGACCGCATCGTTGCCGCCGGCTTTGCGCGTCCAGACGGATGCTGCCGCCAGTGTGCAGGGAGTACTGGCCGCGATCATCAGCCCGATCCGAAAGTCGGGCGTCAGTTGTAAGCTCATCGCCGCCCAGCCGAGCAGCGGGATGAATCCGTAATTACACAGGCTGGCCCAGGCGACCGGGCCGGGTTTCTGCAGCGAAGCTTTCAACTGGCTGCTGTTCAGGCTGAACGACATCAGAATGAGAATGAACGCCGTAAGAATCCGCGTCGGTACGAGGTCTCGCAGCGAATTGACGGTGTCGACGTCGCCAAAGTAGCCGGTGAGCAATCCGGCCGGAATCAGCGTCAGCAGTGAAACCAGGAACCAGCGTTTCTGAAGCAGGGCCAGCATGGCGGAAGTGTCCCGTTGAAATCCTGAAGCAGCTCGATGAGTTACGCGAGGCTGACCGAATTCAGTTCGCGTGGCGCCCCGAGGCAGTTGGCAGTGGCGACGCCGTTGCGAAGTCCATCACTTGTTTCGATGAGCTGGTCGAGTCGCGTGAGGTCTTTTCGCGTCGCGTCGAGCTGGCTTTCGAGAGCGGGGAACAAGCCCGTGCCGAGTTTCTGGCCAGCGAGTTCGTCGGCCAGTTTTGCGATCTCGCCGCTCAAGCCTCGACGGAGGCGACGGCAGAATGCCATCAGCAGGATGACGCACCAGAGGACGAAAAAGATGCCGGCGGAAAAGTAGAAGTCGATCGGCAGAAACGCGGTCGCCGAATTGTTCCAGGTATCCCAGAAGAAGTTCCGGCCCGCGCGAAACAGCACATAGCCGACGAAGGCCAGCAGCAGCGATTCGTACCACAGTCGGCTGAGTACTCGCGAGTTGCGTTTAGCCAGCCGTTCGATCGTGTCGTCAATTCGCTGTCGGGCTGCGTCGAGAAATCCGGCTTCGACGCGAGCGGCCTCGCGCCACAGTTGCGACTGGCCAGCCTCGACCAGCGAGTCGTTCAGCCGGGCGTCGTGCAGGTGCCCGCGAATGACCAGTTGAGCCTCGCGCAGCAGGCCCTCGTCGAGCGAGAGTGCTGCCGCCTGCTCGAAACTGTCCTCAGCTTCGGCATTTTTCCGGCGGGAGGCGAGCCAGCGGGTGCCTTGCATCGCTCCGACAAGAACCATCTGGGCTCCGGTGCGAGCCCGCAGGAGACTGGCCGACGCGATGAT
>JAPOLP010000777.1 GCA_029977045.1 Planctomycetota bacterium | reverse complement strand
GGAGGTCACTGGATGACTGGCGGCACCGCCCCGTATCGCACCTGGCCCGCCGCGATCGTCGTCTGCCAGTCGAGTTGCGTGCCCGACTCTCCTTTTCTACAGTGAAAGACGACCAGGTCGGCCCGCGATCCACGCCTCAACCGGACCTGTTCCAGACCCAGCAGTCGGCACGGATTCTTGCCTGCCATGTCGAACGCCTCGCTGATCGACAATCCGGCGACGTCGATCGCGTGAGCGACGCAGGCGTCTGTTTCACTGCCCGACCCGGCCAGCAGTTGCCGCTGACCGGCCAGCACGATTGCGCCACTGTCGAGGATCTCGACCTTCGCCTTGTCCGGCAGTTCATACACGCCTGGCGGACAACCGGCGAGCCCAGCGGCGTCGCAAGTAATGACGATATTCCGCTTGCCCTTGGCTGCAATTATCGACCGGATGACCGCAGGTGGCAGGTGATGCCCGTCCGTAATGATGCTGGCCATCAGCCGTGGTTCGCCAAGCTGATCCCAGATGTAATTCGGATGCCGACGAATCTGCCCGTGCGCTCCGTTGCCCAGATGCGTGCTCAGCCGGGCTCCGGCATCGACTGCCGCTGTGATCTGATCCGAATTCGCGGCCGTGTGCCCGATCGCGATCGTGATGCCTGCGTCGACGGCCTTGCGAATGAACTCGACCGCCCCTTCCGCTTCCGCCGCCAGAGTCACCAGCCGGATCAGCCCACCGGCAGCGTCCTGCAGCTTCTGAAACTCGCCCCAATCCGCTGGTCGAACATGTTGCAGCGGGTGCGCACCGCGCGGCCCGTCTTCCTTCGAGATGAACGGCCCTTCGAGATGGCAACCCGCCACGAGATCCCGCACCCAGGCTTCCTGCTCGTGCGCCTGCCGGATCGCGGTAAAGCCGTCACGCAGTGCCTCGTGCGACGCCGTCACCAGCGTTGGCAGCATCCGCGTGATGCCGTACGAAAAGTGCGGCTCCAGCGTCTTGAGCACCTCGTCGGCTGTCAGCCCCGGTTTACAGAACCAGACACCGCCGTATCCATTGATCTGCAGGTCAACGAGCCCCGGCGCAATCCACGGCCAGTCAGCGACCGACCCGACCGGAGTCGCCGCCTCCACCGACGCGATCCGATCTCCTTCGACCGAAATCGCCACCGGCTCACCCGTGTCATACCGTCGTCCACGAAGCTGAATCATTCAGAGCCTCCGTTGTCGAAATCAAATCTCTTGTTCCCACGCTCTGCGTGGAAACACCGCCCCGGACGCTCCGCGTCCTCGCCACAGAATCGACGCAGAGCGTCGACGAATTGCGTTCCCACGCAGAGCGTAGGAACGAGTATCAACCTCAGTCCGCCACTGGTAACGCTATCGAAAACCGTGTCCCTTTGCCGCGTTCGCTCTCGCACGAAATCGTCCCGCGATGCGCCTGCACGATCTTGCGAACGGTCGGCAGGCCGAGGCCGCTGCCGCTTTGCTTCGTCGAGAAGAAGACGTTGAACAGCTTCGACCGAGTCGCCTCGTCCATGCCCTCGCCGGTGTCGATAAACTCCAGCCGCACCTCGCCATCGCGTGCGAACGTCTGCAGTTCGAGCAGCCCGCCGTCGGGCATCGCCTGCTGAGCATTCTGCGCAAGGTTCATCAGCACCTGCCGCATCAACGACTGATCGAGCTTCACAGCCGGCAGGTTGGATTCCAGATGCGGACTGATCTCGATCCCGTGCTCGCGCGCCGTGGGCTGATAAAACTCGACAAAGTCCCGCACGACCGCATTGAGGTCCGCCTCAGCCAGCTCCAGTTCGCCAACACGGGCAAACTGCAGGAACTCGTTGAGAATCTCGTTGAGGTGCTGACACTCGCTCTGCACTTTGAGAATCCGCTTGAGCAGTTTCTGGTCGCGCGGGTTCGTGCTCTCCTCAAGCTCCTCACCGAGCAGCTCCAGGTTAAGGCTCATGGTCGACAGTGGATTCCGGATCTCATGCGCCAGACCGCCCGCCAGAGAGGCGATCTCGGAATACAAATCCACCAGCCGCTGTCGTTCCTGGTCGTCCACAGAATGCCGCTCGAAAAGTGTTGCAGATCAACAGAGTTGGTACCGAGTCGCCGCCGCATCGGCAAGCGGCGGCGGCGGATTCGCTCGGCGGGAGCAACCCTCGCGGCGATGGCCCCGCACATTCGTCACAGACCCGCACAACCCGACATCTGGAGAAGTCGCTTACTCGCCAGGCTGGCAGTTTTGAGTGCAATTCCGGACCGAGAGGTCCTATACTCTCGCCCCGCAAAATACCCCGCCTCCCGAAAGCATTGTCTGTCGCCAATCCCACCTTTGGCAGGCTGCAAACGGGAAACCATGACTCACCACTTCAACGGTCCCGCCATGATCTCGTGCTTTGTGCCTTCCCGGTTGACCACTCCGTTTCTGCGCCTCGTTGCCGCGCTTCTGCTGACTTCTATGACCGCTCTACAGGCTGCCGAGCAGGACGCGGCTGTTGCTGAACGCAGTAAGGCGATTTACCAGAAACTCTGCGCCGACTGTCATGGCACGAACGGCCAGGGCGTCAAGGATTACTTTCCTGATCCACTGACCGGCGACCGGTCGCTCATCGAGCTGACAAAGGTCGTCGCCGACACGATGCCCGAAGGTGAAGCCGACAAGTGCGTCGGCGAGGACGCGGTGGCGGTCTCGAAGTACATCTTCGACGCGTTTTACTCGCCGCTCGCGAATGCCCGCGTGAAGCCACCGCGAGTCGATCTGCAGCGGCTGACCAACCGCCAGTACGAAAACGCAATCGCCGATCTGATCGGCAGCTTCACCGGCGTCGGCCAGCCCGATCAGAAGCGCGGACTGCAGGCGGAGTACTTCAACGACCGCCGCTTCAATCGAGACAAGCGAGTCATCGAACGCGTCGACACGACGGTCAACTTCGACTTTGCTGAAGGCACGCCAGAAGAAGGCAAGTTTGAGGTCGAAGCGTTTTCGATGCAGTGGCAGGGTTCGCTGATCGTCCCGGAAACTGGCGACTACGAGATCACAGTCTCGACGGAAAACGGCGCGAAACTGTATCTCAACGATTACGAGACGCCGCTCATCGATGCCTGGGTCAAGTCCGGCTACGACACCGAGTTCTCCCAGACGATCAGGCTGCTCGGCGGGCGGGCGTATCCACTGCGGCTCGACTACTTCAAATTCAAAGAGAAGAAGGCATCGATCCGGCTGCTGTGGAAGCGTCCGCATCACACGCAGGAAGTCATCGCCGAGCGTTACCTCTCGCCGTCCCGTGTCTCGCCGACGTTGATCGTGCAGACGCCTTTCCCGCCGGACGACAACAGCGTCGGCTACGTGCGCGGGACATCGATCTCCAAAGAGTGGGACCAGGCGACAACGCTCGCCGCGATCGAAGTCGCCGCCGCTGTTTCCGATCGAGCGTTTCGACTCGCAAACACGAAGCCCGAAGCCGAAGACGCCAACAGCAAATTGCGATCGTTCTGTCAGACGTTTGTCGAACGAGCGATCCGCCGACCACTCAGCGACGAACAGAAGACGCTGTATATCAACCGGCAGTTTGACGAGGCTCCGGATGCGAAGGCCGCCGTCAAACGTGTCGTCCTGCTGACGC
>JAPOLP010000184.1 GCA_029977045.1 Planctomycetota bacterium | reverse complement strand
GGACGCCTTGCGCGGCATAGATCTTCATGATGTGCCACAAAATCGGCTTACCGCCAATTTCCACCATCGGCTTTGGCCTTAATCCATGTTTCCCTGCGGAGTCGCCAGCCTTGGCGACACGGTCATCCTGCCACCGTTGAGTCTATCGACCGAACCCTCTGTTCGCCGATGCTGCTTTTGGGTAGCCACAGCGAAAGAAAGAGCGATCCGGACCAATCACTGGCGCTCAAGATAATCAATCAAAGCCTGCTGTTCGTCCACAGGCAGCTTTTGCCCGTTCGGATGAGAATACTTTGACAGAACGTCCTCGATAGATCGGGCACGACCGTCGTGCAGCAGGCGATCGCGTTGCGAAACAGCCCCCAGAGACGGCGGATTGAAGTCCTTCAATCCGTTGCGATCCGGAAGGCCTACATCGAACACTCCGTCCGTCGTCAGACTCGTAAACGGATCGTGGCACGTCGCACAACCTCGCGACTCAAACACGACGGCTCCGTCCCGCGCACCGTCTGCCGAGTTATCCATCAAGCGGGCCGAACTGATCGACGGTGGGCGGCGAAGCGTTGTCAGATACGCCGCCAGGTCAGCCGCCAGAGCCAATGGCTCCGCGTCGCCGCCTTCGGCACCTGCTGACAAACGGTAGTCGCGAGTGTGCATCGTGTTCTGCAGAGATGCCGCCACCTGGGAAGTCAGCACTGAGTGCTTACCATTCCATGCCCAGGGGCCAGTAGCCCAGACGCCCAACAGCGACGGAACGCGTTTCGCGTCGCCATAGGAGCCATCACCGAGCGTATCAGCCAGCTGGTTATTCGTATGGCCGTCGGTGTGGCAACTGTGACAGCTCATCCAGTTTTCGAGCGACAATTGCGAACTGAAGAACGCACGCTCGCCGCGTTCAACCGATCCAGCAGCAGGCCTCGGGCCGAGAACCAGTTCCTTAACCACTTCGTTTCGCGACAGATCGACAACCGAAATCGAATCGGACAGCTCGTTGACGACGAACGCCCGAGAAGATTGCCGATTGACAGCGACGGCCACGGGCCGCGCACCAACTGGAACGCGTGCCTCGCGCACTCCGACCCGATCGATCAGAGCCAGTTCGTCGGTCCCGCCCAGTGAGACAAGCAGGCGGTCTGACAGACCAGTTATCGCCTGCGGATCTCCGGCTCCGCTTCCGGCAGAACCAAGACTGACACTCCGCCGCACTGAGTCCAGTGCAACTTCCGCATCCAGCACGGCAGCGATCGGTAGAGCAGTTATCTCGTTCTGCATCAGCACGCCCCAGTGGATGTGCTCTGACTCGGTTCTGGCTGCTGAGTTCAAAACCTGATGGGACAGCAGCAGGTCGTTCCCGTCCACCGCAAGACTGCGAATGTTGTGGATCGGCAGTTCTCGGACTGAAACAAGTTGCTCAGCGACGCAGTCGACGACAGCAATCCGCCCGCCAAACGAGTCACCAAGCACGGCATGTCTTTCATCCGTGAACGTGACCGTCCGAGGAGCAAACGGGAGATCAATCACCGCCGCACGTCCGGTGTCACCAGTCTCGGTCCAGGAATGAATCGTCGCTCGACGGGACCACAGCGACGCGACACAGCACCGTTCACCATCATCCGAAACGGCTGCGGAGACTGGCCAGGAAGTCGTCTCAACACGCTTCCTCAGCTCAATCCCCGACGCGTCATTCGACTCCGAGAAAACGATCAGCTCACCAGCTGCGAAGTCGACAGCAATAATTTCGTCTGCCCGCGGTCGACGTGTCAGTGCCGTGAGCTGCTGGCCAATCTGCCGCTCCGTCACCATTCCGGACTGCAGGTCGACTGTGCTCAGCGTCCCGCTGCGTTGATTCGCAACGTACAACCTGGCCTCGTCACTGCTGAGCAGCGCCGCAGCAGGCCGGCGGTGCATCACCGGGAGCGTGTCAGCCACTGCGTTCGACACCAGCCCGCCAATTACGAGCAGCAACGTTCTCATCCCGATAATTGTCTGACCACGCCTCATGTATTCATCACCGGCATTGAGTTTCGGAACCGCCCTGCGGAAATAAACTGTCAGGTCTCTTCATACCAGACAAGTCCAACCAACAGCGCAGCTATGCGAATGCCCTCTTCAAGCAGATCGCCAAACACCTCTTCGGAGTCGCCAGCTTCGCGTCTTGCCGCCGACGATTCACCTGCAGTGTCTCTTCCGGAGATTCCCGGTGGCTGGAGCACGACCGACGTTTCAGTCGGCACTCGCAAATTTCAACTTCAGATTCCCGCGAGCCCCGACGCGTTTCTCGACGATCCTCTGGTGCAACAGGCCAACGCTGAGTCTGACTACATGCCGTACTGGGCGTATCTCTGGCCAGCATCCAGAGACATGGCCGCGCTCGTCGTCGACGAACAGTGGCCCGACGGAACTGAGGCACTCGAACTGGGCTCAGGCATCGGGCTCGTTGGGATCGCCGCGCTCGCTGCAGGCCTGCGTGTGACTTTCAGTGACTACGACGCGACGTCGCTCTCGGTCGCAACGCACAATGCAGAGTTAAACGGCGTCAAGACCACAGCGGCTGCCCTTCTCGACTGGCGGAATCCGGAAGCTTCCACCTTAGAGCGATTCCCAGTGATACTGGGTTGCGACGTTCTTTACGAAGTACCGTTGCACGGTCACCTGCTGAACGTTCTCGACCGCCATCTCGCAGACAATGGAGTCTGCTGGCTCGGAGATCCTGGTCGAGCAGCGCTCGGACCGTTCTGCGACCTTGCCAGCAGCCGCGGGTATTCAGTCAAACTTCGTAACGCCTCTGGTCTGCCTCTCGCCGACGATGCCAGCAACGAGGGCGCATTTCGGCTGGCAGTTGTTCATCGACACGAAAGTCAGGAAAGACCGGCAACGAAATGACAGGTTCCGACCTGCAGCGCTCGTTTTAACGCGTCAGACATGGGTAGACTGCTGCTCTCAGAAAGACACTGAGAAAGGCAGAACCATGCAGGTACCACACAGATCTTCCCGTCCGACGCACCGATCGTCACTCCGTCCGACGACTCTCCTCAACCTCACAATTCTGCTCGCACTGTCAGTGTCTGGCTGCGATCGACAGGAACCCGCCGACACCGCGTTCGACGGCGTTCCCGAGTTTGCTCCTTCGCAGTTGCCTGCGAGCGTTGATCCAGATGCCTCGGGAGGAGACTCAGTCGCCACCGAGAACCGGCAGCCGGTTGACATCTCACTGAGCGGAACCCCCACTCCGACCGTCGCACCACCAACCGCTCAAAAGGATGAGCCAGTGGTAGAAGCAGGGCAGGAGAACCGACTTGCCAGCGAAACCAGTCCCTACCTGCTGCTGCACGCGAAGAATCCTGTCAACTGGTATCCGTGGGGCCCCGAAGCATTCGAGAAAGCGAAGCGCGAGCAGAAGCCGATCTTCCTCTCGATCGGTTACAGCAGTTGTTACTGGTGCCACGTCATGGAGCGGCTGGTCTTCAAGAACGAAGAGATCGCCCGTTACATGAACGAGCACTTCGTGAACATCAAAGTCGACCGCGAAGAACGCCCGGACGTCGACGACATCTACATGCTCGCCCTGCAGGTCTATCAGCAATTGAGTAGCAGCGGCGGTGGCGGAGGTTGGCCGCTGTCAATGTTCCTGACGCCCGACGGCCAGCCTATCGCTGGAGGCACCTACTTCCCGCCGAAGGATTCCGACCACCATATTGGCTTTCCGTCGATCATGGAACGCATGGTCGACGCCTGGGCGAATCAGCGTGACCAGGTCAAAGAAGCTGCCGCAAAGATCACTGACTATGTCCGCCGCGAAATGCGACCGGGCCTGTCCCTCGAAAAGCTGGACCTGACTCGCAGTCTCGTCGACTCGGTTGTGCGTTCGGTCGTACAGAGTCATGACCCTGAATTCGGTGGCTTCGATTTCAGTCTCGAACACCCGAATTCCCCGAAGTTTCCCGTCCCCGTCAAGCTGGCTCTGCTGCAGTACCAGCAGAAGCAATCGCCGTCCTCGAATGTCGAACAGGCTCTGTCGAAGACACTGCAGGCACTTGCGGCAGGCGGAATCCGGGACCATCTCGCTGGCGGCTTTCACCGCTACAGCACCGACCGTTTCTGGGTACTGCCGCACTTTGAAAAGATGCTCTACGACAACGCGCAGCTGGCTGACGTCTTTATTGAAGCCTATCGCTCCACAAAACAGCCCGAGTACCGCGAAGTCGCTGAAGAAGCTCTTGATTTTATCCTGACCGAGATGACCGACCCGAATGGCGGCTTTCATTCGGCGCTCGATGCGGAAACCGAAGGAGTCGAAGGCCGCTATTACGTCTGGTCGCTCGACCAGGTCGAGCGACTCGGCGGGCAGTACGCACGCGATTTCATCGCGACATACGGAATGCTCGAAGCCGCTCCTTTCGAGCATGGCTATGTCCTGCATCTGCCTCGACCGATTCTCGACACCGCGACCGAACGGAAGATTCCGCCACAAGAACTTCGTGTCCGCCTGCAGGATGTTCGTGTTCGTCTGCTCGAAGCCCGCCGTCGTCGTCCGACTCCTCTGAAGGACGATAAAGTCCTGACCAGCTGGAACGGCCTGATGGTCCGCGCGTTCGCCAACGCTGCCAGCGTGCTCGGACAGCAGCGATATCTGGATGCGGCTGAACGAGGCATGATGTTTCTCCTGACATCAATGCGCGACGAGGAAGGGCGACTGCTCCGGACCTGGCGAGCCGACACCGCGAAACTCAATGCGTATCTCGATGACTACGCCTTCGTTGTCGACGCATTGATCACTCTGCACCTGACAACGCGCGACGAGAAATGGCTGAACGCCGCTCGCCGTCTGACGGACGACCAGATCAACCTGTTCTGGGACGAAACCGACGGCGGCTTCTTCTTCACATCGCACCATCACGAAGAGTTACTCGCCCGCACGAAGAACGGCTGGGACTCTGTGCTGCCATCAGGCAACAGCGTCAGCGTTCGGAACCTGATCCGGCTGGCATCGCTGACCGGCGAAAACAGCTACCGCGATAAAGCTCAGAAGATCCTGGAACTCTTTGCGCCTCAGTTTGAACAGAATCCGCGAGGGGCTGCATACATGGCCCTCGCGCTTGGCGAATTCCTCGACAAAGCCGACTATCGCTCGCTGCGCGACCGCGCTGCGCCTGCACCAGCAAACACGTCAACCGCGACGCAGAATCCCACTGCAACCGCGGAAGACAAACGTCCTACTCCTGAGGACGCTCAGAAAGGCTCCCCATCTCAACCGGTCGCGAACAGCAACTCGCTTGCGGCGCCACCAGCGGCAGCCGACGGGAAGCCAACAGCAGACAAGGCCGACAGCCACCGAGTGATCGCAAAGGCGTTTCTCGCAAACGACCGCCTTCCCGCGGGCGGCGAATCACAGATCGGAATCCTGCTGACGATTCAGCCGGGATGGCACATCAACACGAACCCGGCAAATCCTGAGTTTCTGATTCCAACCACTGTCGAACTGAAGTCAAAGCTCGGTGTCACCATGTCGGCACCAGCGTATCCGGCTGGCAGTGAACTGAAGCTCGAAGGGATCGACGCGGCTTATCACGTCTACGAGGGCGAAGTTCTTGTCACTGCCAGTCTGAAGATCCCGGAATCTGCTGCCAGCAAGCTCGAAGAATTTGAATTGACGATTCGCTACCAGGCGTGCAATGACCAGAACTGCGAACGTCCGAAGACTCTTAAGTTCGCCGCTCGTATCCCCGTTGCCGCCGTCGGCGAACCGGTGATCGCGATCAACAAATCAGTCTTCAGTAAGACGAGCAAGTAGAAGTCGCCAGCGCGTCGTTCCTCAGCGTCAGCCAGGTACGGCGGACTCGTTTGACCGACCGGACGGACGGGCTGACAATCGCCAGTCCAGATTCGGCCTGACGTCCGACGTCGTGGCCTGCTATCGACAATCGGCCTCCCGGTCACAGAAAAGGCTTTCGCATGTTTCGCAACGTACTCCTCGTCTGCGCCGCCCTGCTCTACGTGCTTACTCCCGCAGTTTCTCGCGCTGCCGAACGGAAACCAAACATCGTCTTCATCCTTGCGGACGATCTCGGCTATCGCGAACTCGGCAGCTTTGGCCAGATGAAAATCAAGACGCCCAATCTCGACCGACTCGCGTCGCAGGGGATGAAGCTGACTCAGCATTACTGCGGCAATGCAGTCTGTGCCCCGTCCCGTTGTGTGCTGATGACATCGAAGCACCCTGGTCACGCAACGATCCGCAGCAACAAATCAACACCGCCAGAAGGCCAATGGCCGATCTTCGACGAAGACGTAACTCTGGCCGAAGTTCTGCAGGGACAGGGATACGTCACCGGAGCTTTCGGCAAGTGGGGACTCGGCGGCCCCGGTTCCTGTGGCGATCCTATGGCCCAGGGGATCAACCGCTTCTTCGGCTACAACTGCCAGTCACACGCCCACAGCTATTACCCGTCGTACCTGTGGGACAACGACAAACACATCGCACTCAACAACAACCCACCGGTACCTGGCCACAAAGGCCTCGCCAAAGGCGCCGACCCGAGCGACCCACGCAGCTATGACGAGTTCAAAGGCCAGGACTACGCTCCAGACCGTATCAACGCCGCCGCGCTGGAATTCGTCCGGGCAAACAAGGATCGCCAGTTCTTCCTCTACTACCCGACCGTCATTCCGCACGTCGCCCTGCACGTACCGGACGAGGAATTGAAGCCGTACCTCGAACTTGGCTGGAAGGACCCACCGTTCTCGAAAGCTTCCGGCTACGGATACACGCCGCACTTCACGCCTCGCGCCGCATACGCATCCATGATCACTCGTATGGACCGCTACGTCGGCAACGTTTTGAACCTGCTCGACGAACTTGGGCTCAGCGACAATACAATCGTCGTCTTCAGTTCCGACAACGGCACGACACACCTCGGCGAAGAAGTCGACTACACCTTCTTCGAGTCCGTCGGGGAACTGCGAGGCCTGAAAGGATCGCTTTACGAAGGCGGCGTCCGCGTCCCGACACTCGTCCGCTGGCCTGGCAAGGTCAAGGCCGGCTCCGAAAACGACCGCGTCAGCGGATTCGAGGACTGGATGCCAACGCTGCTCGATCTGCTCGACAAATCAGAGGCCGTCCCGGATGACGTCGACGGAATCAGTCTCGCCCCGACACTGCTCGGCAAACACCAGGATCCGCGACCGTTTCTGTACCGAGAATTCCCTAGCTACGGCGGACAGCAGACAATCCGCGTCGGTGACTGGAAAGCAGTCCGCCAGAACATGACCCGCGCGGACTCAATCAGCAAAGTAAAAACTGAGCTGTACAACATCACGGAAGACATCAGCGAGAAAAACGACGTCGCGAAACAGCACCCGGATATCGTCGCAAAGCTCGAAAAAATGATGGCCGAGAACCGGGTCCCGTCCGAGGTCTTTCCCCTGCTGCCCATCGACCCGCCGCCCAAACGCAGCAAGCAGTGATGAATCACGACAGAGGGCACTAAGAAACAATCTCTGACTGCTCTTCTCAGTGCGTTCTGTCGCTCTGTGGTATTCTCAGACTTTACTTCCGCAGCAGCTTCCTGAACTGAGCGAAAGTTCGCGTGTTCGCGACGTCCGCTTTCGTCAATCCTGCACGGCGGCCCTGAAAGACGCCGTACTGCATCTCAGAAAACCCGTAAGTGCTGTGCGCGTCAGTGCTGATCACGATGGGGATGCCCATGTCTTTCGCGGCGGCAGCGTGAACCTCATCCAGGTCCAGCCGGCTGCGATGGGCGTTGATTTCCAGCATCACGCCGTTGTCGGCCGCCGCTTTGAAAACGTCCGGGTAACTGATGTCAGCGCCCGGTCGCTTGCCGATGATTCGGCCACTCATGTGGCCAATCACTGAGACATGCGGGTTCTGGATCGCGGTCAGCAGTCGCTTGTTGATCTGCTCGCGAGGCTGCTTCAGTCCGTAGTGCAGAACGGCGATGACCCAGTCGGCTTCAGCGAGCACGTCGTCAGGCAGGTCCATCGTTGCATCTTCAAGAATGTCGCATTCGATTCCGCAGAGGACCTCAATGTCGTCGTAATTTTCGCGGATTCTGCGAATCTCGTCCCAGTGCTGTCTCAACCTGCCAGCATCGAGGCCGTTGGCCATTGTGACTCGTTTGCTGTGGTCGGTAATGGCGATGTACTTTCTTCCGCGGGTGCGCGCGGCTTCGATCATTTCCTCGATTGTGGCCGAGCCATCGCTTGCGGTGGTGTGCATGTGGAGATCGCCCACAATGTCCTCCAGCAAAAGCAATTCGGGGAGTTGATCAGATTCTGCCAATTCGAACTCGCCGCGGTTCTCCCGCATTTCAGGAGGAATCCAGTCGAGGTCCAACGCGTTGTAGACATCGCGTTCTGTTCGGCCGGCTATGGCTTTCTCGTCTCGAAACAAACCGTATTCATTTAACTTTAAACCTCGCTCCTGAGCTCGACGTCGAAGTTCGATATTGTGTTCTTTGGAGCCGGTAAAATATTGCAGTGCCGACCCGAAGGATTCGGCCGGAACAACGCGGAGATCCAGTTCGAGACCGGAACGCAGCCGCACGCGTTGCTTGGTGTCACCCTGCACAAGCACATCGGAGACAAGTTCGTGTTCGGCCAGCGTTCGCATGGCCTCGGTCGAATCAGAGGCAGAGACAAGCACATCCAGATCGCCGACTGTTTCTTGACAGCGTCGGCAGCTGCCAGCCACTGCTGCCTGCTGAACGGAATTCAGTTCGATCAGGTCCGCCACGATCTGCTCAACACCTGGCCGGGCTTCAGCAAGGATTGTGCGGCGGCTGGCTTCCGTAACGCGATCAACGTTCTCCAGAATGGACTGCTCGGTTTTTTTTCCGAAGCCTTTAAGCTCGGCGATTCGGCCGT
>JAPOLP010001022.1 GCA_029977045.1 Planctomycetota bacterium | reverse complement strand
GTGTTCCTCGGTGTCTCTGTGGTTTAACAAAGACCGCCTGAATGCAAATCGAGCAGAAGACCATTCGACGCCTCATTCGCAGACAATTTCCTGAGCTGCCATGTGAGGAAGCAGAGATACTCGGCGAAGGCATGGACTGTTCGGCGTGGCTGATCGATGGCCGTTGCGTCTTCCGGTTCCCAAAACGCGAAACCGGTGCCGAGTGTCTGCAGAACGAAATTCGCGTCCTGCCACAAGTTGTTGGACGACTACCAACTCCCATCTCCGTTCCGCGCTGGATCGGCACTCCGTCATCCGAGTTCGCCTGGCCGTTCGCGGGTTACGAACTTATTGGTGGCCAGTCAGCTTGCGACGTCAGTATCCCGGACAGCGCCGCGTCCGAGTTTGCTCGTTCGCTGGCAAGGTTTCTGAAAACGCTGCACTCGATCAGTGCTGAAGAAGCTCGCGAGTTCGGCGCCCCCACAGACGAATGGCGGCGTCTCGATGTCGCTTACCGTTGTGAGTTCGCCCGAGAACGCCTGCGACAGGCGGAGAGTCTCGGTCTGATCGACGACGCCAGCGCATGGCAGTCACGGCTCAACGAGATCGAAGCCGCATCGCCCGTCGCCGAACCGCGGTCACTCGTCCACGGCGACCTGTACTCGAAGCACGTCCTTATCGACGAGGACTTTCAACTCACGGGAATCATCGACTGGGGCGACGTCCACATCGGCCATCCCGCTGTCGACCTCGCCGCCGTCTGGAACACAATCCCGGCAGCCGGACAATCTGCGTTCCTCGCAGAATACGGGCCAATCGACGAAGCGACCTGGCTGCTGGCTCAACTGCGAGCGATCTATCAGTCCGCAGCAACGCTGCTCTTCGCAGTCGAAATCGGCGACCAGCCACTGGCCGCACGCAGCTTTTCTGCACTGCAGGCTGTGCTGAGCGAGTCGCGGGCCGGCTGACCCGACGGTCAGGCTGCTCCGCCTTCGAGGCGTTCGCGTTTGTCGAATTCGAGCAGAGCATTGACCAGCTCGTCGAGGTTGCCGACCAGAATCTGATCGAGCTTGTGGATCGACAGATTGATGCGGTGATCCGTGACGCGATTCTGCGGGAAGTTGTAGGTACGAATTCGCTGGCTGCGATCGCCGGAGCCGACAAGCGTGCGGCGGTGTTCGGCGCGTTCGTCCTCAGCTTCCTGCTGCTTCATTTCAAGAATGCGGCTGCGGAGGATGCGGAGTGCCTTGGCCCGATTCTTGTGCTGACTCTTTTCGTCCTGAATCTTGACGACGATCCCCGTTGGAATGTGCGTCATTCGGACGGCGCTTTCCGTCTTATTGACCTTCTGACCGCCAGGCCCACCTGCTCGCATTGTGTCGACCTGGATGTCTTCGTCTTTCAGGTCGACTTCGACTGCGGTCGCTTCGGCCATGACGGCGACCGTTGCAGCACTGGTGTGAATTCTGCCCTGCGACTCGGTCTCGGGAACGCGCTGGACTCGATGCCCGCCACTCTCGAACTGCAACCGGGGATAGCAGCCTTCGCCGGACACTGAGAGCGTGACTTCCTTCATGCCGCCCATTTCGGAGGCATTCAGCTCCATGATCTCGAACTTCCAGCCGTTCAGTTCGATATAGCGACGGTACATTTCATAAAGGTCGCGAGCAAACAGCCCTGCCTCATCACCACCCGTTCCGGCGCGGATTTCGAGGATGCAGCTGCCGCGAGTCAGCGTGTCACCCGAGAGGACAATATCCTCAAGTTACTCGCGCAGTGCTTCGTACTGCTCGTCGAGTGCTGCGAGTTCCTCGCGGGCCATCTCTTTGGCCTCGGCGTCGGTTTCCTCGCGGATCATCTCCTTCGCTACTTCGACGTCTTCCTCAAGCTGGTTAAACGCGCGCACCTGCCGGGCGATCTTCAGCAGGCCACCGTGCTCGCGCTGGATTTCCAGCAGCCGGTTGGTATCGGAGAGAACTTCGGGATCCTGGAGCTGCTGCTCCAGATCTTCAAAGCGTTTCAGCTTGTCCTGCAGACTCGGAAACATCGTGCGAAATCCTGGAACGGGAAACGGGCCTGGTCAGGCGTTGGCGAGCAGCAGAGATCAGGCAGCTCGCCTGAGTTTTCCCGTGGTTCGCGAGTCGTGCAGCCGCGGCGGGCGACTGTCCGGTCAGAGCGGTGCGGATCAAAGCGTGCGCAATGCGCGGCGATCCAGCAGCAGTTCGCGTCGGCAGATGACGCGGAACACGGGACGACAGCTTCCGCGTCGCAGAGGAATTCTCTGGCGACGCGGGCACGTTCTGTCACCCCGCGAGGCTAATCCTTCTTGCGGGCGCCCCAGTTGTACTTCTTCTGGAACTTCTCAACGCGACCGGCGCTGTCCACATACTTCATCTGCCCGGTGTAGAACGGATGGCACTCCGAGCAGATATCGATGTGCAGCTTCTCAACCGTGCTGCGAGTCGTGAAGGAAGCGCCGCAACTGCAGGTCACTTCACAGGTTGAATAGTTCGGATGAATGTCGCTCTTCATGATGCACCTGGAAGGCGTGTTCAGGAAATCCGGAAAACGGCGCGAACCACATAGTCGCTGCCGATTGCTGATCCGGAAAGCTGCCGCAGGTGAAGCCGGACCATCGAATGTCGGAGGAGCCG
>JAPOLP010001172.1 GCA_029977045.1 Planctomycetota bacterium | reverse complement strand
TTGTGCGAACTGATTTTCTCGCCGGCAGGCGTCGCGATCGTCATTGGGGCAAGGCACACGTATTGATGTTTCCTGCTCCCAGAAACAGCCAGACATCGCCGGGCTGAGCGGCATCGTCCAAAGTTGCCGACAGGTGGTCAAGCGACGTCAGAACGCTCACGTTTGCCCCGTTTTTTCGTGTCTTCTCCGCCAGTTCGGCCAGCGTTCGAGCGGCAATCTGAGTGTCCTCGCGATCAGCAAAAATTGGGAGCAGCAGCGTCTCGTCGGCGCGGGCCAGAGCCGCTGCGAACTCGTCCATGAGATGCTGAGTCCGTGAAACCTGATGTGGCTGAAACGCGACGACGATTCGCCGTCCGGGGAAGGCCTGCCGCACGGTCTCGATCGTTGCTGACACAGCCGTCGGGTGGTGAGCGTAATCGTCGATGATCGTCGCGCTGTGAAATTCGCCGCGAACCTCGAACCGTCGCCGGGTTCCTCGAAACTTGCTCAGCCCGTCGGCGGTCACGTCCAGCGAAACGCCGACAGCGCTACAGACCGCGATTGCTGCCAGAGCGTTACTGACGTTGTGCCGGCCTGGGACCGGAAGCTCCATAACCTGTGAGTCTCCACTCGCCGACGTCACGCGGAATCTCGACCCGCTTCCCGCAGCTTCGATTTCCGATGCACGCCAGTCGGCAGACTCGTCGTCCGCCGTGATCGAGATTCGATCAACGGGGCACGCGGCGCGACTCGCCACCGCCCGTGTGCCGTCGTCGCCAGCCGGCACGATCAGCCGACCGTTCGGCGAAACTCGCGCCGCGAAGTCGGCAAACGCGGCCTGCGCATCACTCACCGTCGCGAAACAATCGAAGTGGTCCGCCTAGATATTGAGGATCGCGGCGACGTGCGGCTCGAACTCCAGGAAGTGACGCCGGTACTCGCAGGCTTCGACGACGATCAGTTCGCCACTGCCCGCCCAGCCGCTGCGACCATACGCGACCGTCTCGCCACCAATGATTGCCGACGCGGACAGGCCGGCTTCGCGGAGAATCGTCGCGACCATCGCCGTCGTTGTCGTCTTGCCGTGCGTTCCCGCGATGCAGATTGCGCGTCGCGAACTGAGCAACTCGGCGAGCATCTCAACATACGACAGCACCGGCAGTCCGCGCTGCACGGCAGCGACTCGTTCAGGATTTGACGCGTCGACGGCAGGGCTGTGAACAACGATTGCTGCGTCCGGTGAAACGTTTGCAGCATCATGGCGGAGCGAAAACCGGACCTGTCGCCAGACGGAATCTGATGGCAGATTGCTCGGAAGCGGCTGCGTATCCGAACCAGAAACGTCCCAGCCCAGATCGAGCAGAAACTCGGCCAGCGCCTTCATTCCTGAGCCGTTCACACCGATCAGATGCGCGACGGGTGCAACCGCAGGCCGATCACAATCGGCACGCAGCAGCGATCGCAGGTCTTTGGGGAACGGCATTCGGTGGAGTTTTCAGCGGAGAGTTGTGTTTGCCGGGACTCGACAACTTCCCCAGCGAACCGGACGGTAGCCTGCAGAATGACATCGCGTGAAGAGCCGTTTTGTGTCAGGACAGCAGGTTGCCAGCCGTAGTCGAGTTTCTCCGAAACTCGAAATTCGACAGGGTCAGCGCGGAATTGCTTCCGCACGCAGGCAACGAGGTGCAGACGTCACAACTGTTGGTGTCGCTCACCGCATCGTGAGTCAGTCGACCATTCGCCAGCTCGAACTCACGGCATTGGAGGGTCTGGGGAAAAAAGCCTCACCTCCCGCACAACAACGAAAACACCGCC
>JAPOLP010000263.1 GCA_029977045.1 Planctomycetota bacterium | reverse complement strand
CGCCGACGCTCGATCGCGATCGCCGCCTGCGTCATTGGTCGCCGCCGGTGATTGATGGCAATTCGGTTGTTCTGTTTGAAGCCGAGTCGCCGGTCATTGAACGCGTCGACGCCGCGACCGGCCGTCGACAGTGGACGGTCAGCAGTCCCGGTTTCCGTCGGTGCCTGGCCGCTGCGAATGGCCGTCTGGTTCTCGACGATGAATACGGAATCCGGGCGATCGATCTGAAGTCGGGACGCACGTTGTGGCAGTACGTCGCCGCTGACATGCTCGACGCTGCTCTCGTTTCAGAAACCAGCGACCGAATTCTGCTGACCCGGGCGATTCCGTTTGTCGACGGTCGCACGCGCGAGATCACACCGACGCTCGTCTGGCTCGATCTGGCGACCGGTCAGGAAACGGCGCGTCTGCCGCTGACGACGCTGCGCGACGCCGAGCCGCGTCTAGGTCCGCTGCTGGCCGGTTCCGAAAAGACCTGGCTCCTGTTTGCGCGAGGCCGCAAGGAACCAAATCGCGACGTGCTGGAACTCGTGCGGGACGACAATGTGCGACCGACGTTTCCAGCGGAACTCGAATCGTGGGCGAACTGGGCTCCCGAACTGCGAACCGAACGGACTCCGGATAACCGCGTGTTGCGGCCAGACCTCGATCGAGCCTGGCAGTCGAACGAATTCCGGAACGCTTTCGAGCGGCTGGCTCCGGGCTGGCTGGCGGTCATGGCGATTCAGCCGAAGGAGAGCGGACTGGTTCCCGAGTTCCGTGGCCAGCGCGACGTGCTCCGTCTGCGGCCGCGAGTGGTTTACTCGCCAGAGACCGCGACCGAGGCACTCAGCGAATCAACGGTCGGTGCCGTGCGATTGTTCCGACCGTTGAAGTTGAAGAATGACGCAAACGTCAGCCTGAGATTCAAAGCCGGGCACAATCCGGGCGAGAACTGGCTGCTGACCGTCGAAGCAAACGGCGAGCGAGTGCTCAACACGGTCATCGACGATCAGACGGCTCCGTCCGGCTGGCAACAGATCGACGTCCGGCTGGGGCACCTGGCAGGGAAGGATGTCAATCTCGTCATTACCTGCGCACAGGCCGACCGGAAAGATCAGGCGTGGGCCTTCCTGCACGAACTGCCGGACCCGGCAACGCTGACGGAGCAGGTTGAGGTTGCCGGGAAGTAAATCGCCAGGCAACTCTGCTCGTTTGACCCGAAGCCGGAGGCGACGGCGTTTCGCTGTTCTGAGTTTGCTTCTGAAACGCCATCGCCTCCGGCTTCGGGTCAAACAATTGAGTCGCCTCCAAAACTCAGTGAGAACGGACGCTGTATGGGCATCGTGATTGGCATGGACGAAGCCGGGTACGGGCCGAATCTCGGGCCTCTGGTGATTACGGCAACGGTCTGGCAGGTGCCTGATGATCCTAGCGAGTTCGACTTCTGGTCGACTCTGGCTGACGTTGTTTCTCAGACGCGGCCGAAGAAGAATGACGAGCGGCTGCACGTCGCGGATTCCAAGCAGGTGCACTCGCCAGCTCGCGGGCTGCGGGATCTGGAACGCTCGATCCGACCGCTGTTGCAGCTCGCCGGTGCACCGCTCGGGTCGTTTCAGAAACTGGCTCACTGGCTGATCGGCCTCGACGAAGCGGACGTCGCGAGCAGCCCGCTCGCCCTGCCGAATGAACCGTGGTTCGCGGACGGCTACCTCGAACTGCCGACAACGCTGGGCGACAACGAGACGGCTGTAATTCGGGAGCGGCTGGGCGAAGTGTGCTCGGCAACTGGAATCCGTTTTGTCGTCGCTCGTAGTGAGGTCGTTCTCACGGAGCGGTTCAACCAGATGACGGCGCGGTACGACAGCAAGGGCGTTGCGCTGTCGAAGACGACGTTCGGGCTGCTTGGTCAGGTCTGGGATCCGGATTCAGACGAGCCGACGCTGATCATTGGCGACAAGCACGGCGGGCGGAACCGGTATGACGACCTGATCGACGAGTTGCTCGACGGGCAGATGATCTTCCGGCTGCGGGAAAGTCGCGAGAAGAGCAGTTACCGCGTCGGGGCTTCCGAGCTGCATTTTCAGACGGGGGCCGAGGCTCACTTCCCGGTCGCGGTCGCCTCGATGATCTGCAAGTACGTTCGCGAACTGGCGATGGAGCAGTTCAACGCCTTCTGGCAGCGGCACCTGCCGGATCTGAAGCCGACGAAAGGCTACCCGGTTGACGCCAAACGGTTCCGCGAGGAGATCGCCGAGACGCAGAAACGACTGGGAATCGCGGACGACGTACTGTGGCGACAGCGGTAGCCGGAATCGGGCATCCTTGACGGCGGACAGTGGCACTCATATCGTCATCGCCCTTGCTGATAGTTCGTCCTTCTCAGTATTTGCTTTCGCTTATATTTCTGATGTCGTTCCGAACCGCCGAACTCTTCTGTGCCGTTGCCGGATACCGCAGCTTCTCGCGCGCGGCGGAGGTGCACGGCATTTCACAGTCGTCGGTCAGCCAGGCGGTCGCTCATCTGGAACGGGATCTCGGGGTTCAGCTGATCGACCGCCGGACGCGTCCGCTGACGCTGACCGCAGCCGGTCAGGCGTACTTCGACGGCTGCCGCGACCTGCTTGACCGCTTTCGCGAGCTGAACGAGTCGATCCAGTCGCTGACGACAAAAGTCTCAGGCCGGCTTCGGGTTGCGGCGATTTACTCGATCGGCCTGCAGCAGATGGACGGCTTCATTCACGATTTCTCGGAGCAGCATCCCGAGGTCGATCTGCGGGTCGAGTACCTGCATCCGGAAGAGGTTTACGACCGGGTGGGGACGGACACGGCTGATCTTGGGATCGTCTCGTTCCCGAAGGATTCCGGGGATTTCGCGGCGATTCCGTGGCACGAGCAGCCCTTCGTCCTGGTTGTGCCGCCGGGGCACAGGCTGGCGGGTCAGGGGGCAGGAAACTATTCTCCCGTCCCTCTCAGCGAGCTGGCGGGTGAGGATTTCGTGCATTTCACGCCAGAGCTGCGAGTTCGTCGGAAGCTCGACCAGTGGCTGAAGGAAAAACGAGTTACGCCGCGGGTCATTCACGAGTTCGACAACGTCGAGCAGATTCGGCGTGCTGTCGAGGACTCTGTGGGAGTGGCTCTGCTGCCGGCTCCCGCCGTTGAGCGGAGCGTCGAGACCGGCACTCTGGTCAGACTTGAGCTTGCTGACGTCGAATGGACGCGACCGCTCGGCATTATTCATAAGCGGCACCGCGCCTTGAGCAACGCCGCGAACCGGTTCGTCGAGATGCTTCACGACGATCCGCACTGGAGCCACCTGCGGGAGACTGAAACCGCAGAGAAACGGCTCGCCCACTGAGACACTCAATCGATCCCGCATCGACTGAACAAGGATAGAACCACGATGACTGACTCTGCGCACAACGATCGTCCCGGAACCGATTCCAGCTTCCAGAACGACGGGCAGAATTACTTCTCGAACGCCTGGAAGAACGGGCGTCTGCCGGGCAAGCGCGGTCTCTACGACCCGAAGAACGAGCACGAAAACTGCGGTGTCGGCTTCATTGCGCACATCAAGGGTGAACCGTCGCGGCAGATCGTCGACGACGCCGACCGGATGCTGCAGCACATGGAGCATCGCGGTGCGTGTGGCTGCGAGGAAAACACCGGCGACGGCGCCGGGATGCTGACCGCGCTGCCGTACGAACTGCTCGAGAAGCTCGCGAAGCAGGATCTCGGAGCGGACCTGCCGGCTCGCGGCCTGTACGGTACCGGCGTGTTCTTCATGCCGACCGACCCCGCCGAACGCGAGAAGTGTCGCGAGATCGTGAATGAGATCATCGCCGGTCAGGGCCAGAAGCTGATCGGCTGGCGCGAACTGCCGACTGACCCGGATGCAGCCGACGTTGGCCCGACCGCTCGACTGTGTATGCCAGCGTTCGAGCAGCCGTTTATCGCAGCCGCCGACGGACTCGATCAGGAAGCGTTCGAGCGGCAGCTCTTCATTATTCGCAAGCTGTCCAGCCGCCGAATTCGCGTCGAGAGCGACCTCGAACAGAAGCTGATGTTCTACATCTGCTCGCTGTCGACCAAGGTCATCATCTGGAAGGGAATGCTTCGCTCGATGCAGGTCATCCCACTGTTCAAGGACCTGCAGGACCCGGATTACAAGACGCACCTGGCGATGGTGCACTCGCGGTTCTCGACGAACACCTTCCCGAGCTGGGACCGCGCTCAGCCGCTGCGGTTCATGGCACATAACGGCGAAATCAACACGCTGCGTGGCAACGCCAACTGGATGTTCGCGCGGCAGGGCGGGATGTCCAGCGACCTGTGGGCCAGCGACTTCCGTAAGCTGTGCCCGATCATCGAGCCGGAATGTTCGGACTCGGGCAACTTCGATAACGCTCTGGAGATGCTGTACCACTCGGGCCGCACGCTTCAGGAAGCCGTCATGATGATGATTCCGGAAGCCTGGCAGAATCACCACAGCATGGCGGAAGAGAAGCGGGCGTTTTACGAGTACCACTCGGCACTGCAGGAACCGTGGGACGGTCCCGCGTCGGTCTCGTTCACCGACGGCCACTACATCGGCGCCGTGCTCGACCGTAACGGTCTGCGTCCGAGCCGTTATTACGTGACGCACGATGATCGCGTCATCATGGCGAGCGAAGTTGGCGTCGTTCAGGTTGATCCGAAGGACGTCAAACTCAAAGGCCGACTGCAGCCGGGGCGTATGTTCCTGGTCGACTTTGAAGAAGGCCGGATCATCGCCGACAACGAAGTGAAGATGTCGGTCGCCTCGAAGCGTCCCTACAAGGAGTGGCTGAAGAATCAGGCCATTCACCTCGACGAACTGCCACAGCACGAAACGCCGGCGCATTATCCGCAGGATGAGCTGCTCAATCGGATGCAGGCCTTCGGTTACACGACCGAAACGCTGCAGTTCATGCTGATGCCGATGCTTCGCGAAAAGCGTGATCCGATCGGCTCGATGGGCAACGACGCTGCGCTGGCCTGCCTGTCCGACCAGCCCCGGCTCTCGTACGACTACTTCAAGCAGCTCTTCGCCCAGGTGACGAACCCGCCGATCGATTCGATCCGCGAAGACATCATCATGTCGCTGGAGTGCTACATCGGCCCGGAAGGCAACCTGCTGGACGCGACTGAAGAGCAGTGTCACCGCCTCTGCGTGCCGCATCCGATCCTCACCAACGAGGAACTGGCCGCGATTAAGGACCTCGATTATCGAGGCTGGAAGACGCGGACGATCGACATCACGTACCCGCGCAGCGAGGGCGACGACGGGCTGCGTCCGGCGATCGATCGCGTCTGCCAGGAAGCGACGCAGGCGATCAACGATGGTTACTCGCTGATCGTTCTCTCCGACCGCGGCGTCAGTGCTGACCGGGTTCCGATCAGTTCGCTGCTGGCCACCGGAGCTGTCCATCACGCGTTGGTGCGTCAGGAACTGCGAACGCGGATCGGCATCGTTGTCGAGTCCGGGGAAGCTCGCGAAGTTCACAACTTCTGCCTGCTGGCCGGTTACGGAGCCGACGCAGTCAACCCGTATCTCGCGTTCGAGGCTCTGCGTCAGGCTCGCGAAGACGGAATGCTCGAAGCCACGTTCACTGACGACAAGATCGTCCCGGCGTTCCGCAAGGCCGTCGCCAAGGGGATGCTCAAGGTCATGGGCAAGATGGGCATCTCGACGCTGGCGTCGTACAAGGGGGCTCAGATTTTCGAAGCCGTCGGCCTGAACTCAGACGTCATCGACACCTGCTTCGTCGGAACGGCCAGCCGGATTTCCGGCGTCGGTTTTGACGTGCTGGCTGAAGAAGGCATTCGCCGACACGAACTCGGCTTCCCGACTCGCGAAACGGAATCCCTGCCGATTCTGCCGAACGACGGCCAGTTCCACTGGCGGAAAGAAGGCGAAGCTCACGCCTGGAACCCGCACACGATCGCTCAGATTCAGGTCGCCGCTCGGACCGGCTCGAAGGATGCCTACAAGCAGTTCTCAAAGCTGATCAACGAAGAAGTGCATCGCCGCTGCTTCCTTCGCGGCCTGCTGAAGTTCAAGCAGGGACGAACCTCGGTTCCGCTGGAAGAAGTCGAACCGGCGCGCGACATCGTCAAGCGGTTCTGCACCGGTGCCATGAGCTACGGTTCGATCTCGGCGGAAGCTCACGAAACGCTGGCCGTCGCCATGAACGTGCTCGAAGGCAAGAGCAACACCGGCGAAGGCGGCGAAGACCCGGCACGCTTCAAGTGGTTCGACCGTCCGGATGACGAGCACCAGTACATGCTCGACACGCTGAAGAATCTCGACGAGAAGAAAGCGGAGTCGCTCACGAATCAGTACTCGAAGCGGTCCTACATTAAGCAGGTCGCTTCGGGCCGGTTTGGTGTGACGAGCTGGTACCTGACGAACGCCGACGAGCTGCAGATCAAGATCGCTCAGGGAGCGAAGCCGGGCGAAGGCGGCGAACTGCCGGGCCACAAGGTCAACAAGATCATCGCCGCAACGCGTCACTCGACGCCGGGCGTTGGCCTGATCAGCCCGCCTCCGCACCACGACATCTATTCAATCGAAGACCTGTCGCAGCTGATCTTCGACCTGAAGAACTCGAACCCGAGTGCGGCGGTCAGCGTGAAGCTGGTGTCCGAAGTTGGTGTCGGCACAATCGCTGCCGGCGTGGCCAAAGGTCATGCCGACAAAATTCTGATCGCGGGCGCCGATGGCGGTACCGGAGCGTCGCCGCTGACAAGTATCAAGTACGCCGGTCTGCCGTGGGAATTGGGCATCGCCGAAACGCACCAGGTTCTGGTGATGAACGATCTCCGCAGCCGAGTTCGCCTCGAAACCGATGGTCAGATTAAAACGGGCCGCGACGTTGTCATTGCCGCTCTGTTGGGTGCCGAAGAGTTTGGTTTTGCAACCGCGCCGCTGATCACGATGGGCTGCATCATGATGCGGAAGTGCCATCTCAACACCTGCCCGGTTGGCATCGCGACACAGGATCCGGAACTCCGCAAGAAGTTCGCCGGCAAGCCGGAGCACGTCGTCAATTACCTGTTCATGGTGGCCGAAGATACTCGCGAGATCATGGCGGAACTCGGCTTCCGCACGATCAACGAGATGGTCGGCCATGTGGAAGCACTCGAAATCGACGACGCTGTCGAGCATTGGAAGGCGAAGGGCATCGACCTGACGCCAATCCTGACGCCGGCCATCAAGCCGCACGAAAACGTGCAAACCTACTGCACCATTTCGCAGAATCACGGCCTCGAAGAAGTGCTCGACAACGAGCTGATTAAGAAGTCGCTGCCCGCGATTCATG
>JAPOLP010000453.1 GCA_029977045.1 Planctomycetota bacterium | reverse complement strand
CGAGTCGGCGAGCACACCGGATTCGACGCAAACGCGTTCTCAAACAGAGTGCCTTCGCTGGCGAGCCGATCGATATTCGGCGGGCGAATATCCCTGTTTCCGTAACATCCGAGCGTCCAGGCTCCGTGATTGTCGGTCACAATCAGAACGACGTTCGTGCGAGGCTCAGCTGCCGACAGAAGTGCCGGAACGACCAAGACGATTGCCGCCAGAAGAAACGTCTGAACGATCATTCGAGTCGTCGCGCATCGTGTCTGTACTTCGCTTACCAATTCACTGAGACGTGACATCACGCACCTCATCGTCGTGGAACATCGAAACTGGCAGTTCGCCTCCAACGTCAGCGTCGCCAGAGGGCAGCAGCATGTCGACTGATCACTGCCGGGTCTATGCGACGGAACCCTGAGGCTGAATGGCGAAGTCTGCCACCAACAGTTTCGCAACTCAGATTTCATCAGTAGTCGCTGTTCAGTGCCCGACAACTTCCTCGCGACCCTTCGTCTCGCCACGCCGCAGAAGTAGACTCCCGGCGTCGCAACTCAATCACCGGCAACCGAACCATGATCCGACCAACTGTCGTTCTACTGTGTCTGGCAACAACTCTTCACTCCGCAGTGGCCACCGCTGCTGACTGGGGTCCTGTTGAGTCACCGTTGTCGAGCCGCTGGGCGAAGGACGTTTCGCCATCGAACACCCTGTCGGAGTACCCTCGCCCGCAACTTGTTCGCGACCGCTGGGTGAACCTCAACGGCCTGTGGGATTACGCGATAACGGGCATTGATGACACGCGGCCAGTCGAGTGGAACGGTGAGATCCTCGTTCCGTTTGCGATCGAGTCGTCACTCAGCGGCGTCGGCAAGTCTGTCCAGCCGGATCAGACGCTTTGGTACCACCGCCAGTTTGAGACGCCGCAACTCAACGCGGGCGAGCGACTGCTGCTGCACTTCGGAGCGGTCGACTGGGAAACGACTGTCTGGATCAACGGGCAACGAGTCGGCGAACATCGCGGCTGCTTCGATCCATTCAGCTTCGATATCACCGATGCTCTGACCAAAGGCGACTCGCAACAGATTACCATCCGCGTCTGGGACCCGACCGACACCGGCGATCAGCCGCGAGGCAAGCAGGTTCTCAAACCCGGCGGCATCTTCTACACCGCCGTGACCGGCATCTGGCAGACCGTCTGGCTCGAACCAGTTCCCGCTGCGCATATTCGATCGTTGAAGGTCATTCCGGACATCGACAACTCGTCGGTCAGCGTGACCGTCGACGCGTCAGCTCGCGATCGCGTGACCATTGAAGTGCGTGATGGTGACAAGACGGTTGTCAGTGCCAGAGGAAGTGCTGGAGAGACAATTACGCTGCCAATCCCTGACGCAAAACTCTGGTCGCCGGACTCACCGCATCTGTACGACCTTGAAGTCGATCTGGAGTCTGGCGACGACGTCTCGTCGTACTTCGGCATGAGAAAGATTGCCGTAGGTCGCGACGATGACGGGTTCCTGCGGATGTTCCTCAACAACAAGCCGCTGTTTCAGTATGGCCCGCTCGACCAGGGCTGGTGGCCGGACGGGCTCTATACAGCACCGACCGACGAGGCTCTCAAGTTCGACGTTGAAGTCACACGCGAACTCGGCTTCAACATGGCTCGCAAGCACACGAAGGTCGAACCCGCTCGCTGGTACTACTGGGCTGACAAGCTCGGGCTGCTCGTCTGGCAGGACATGCCAACGTTCATGGCCAGCGGTCAGAACCATCACGTTCGACCGAAGCAGGAAAACGACGCTAACCTGGCCGCTCAGACGCGGATGCAGTTTCACACCGAACTGCGGGCGATGATCGACGGCCTGCACAATCATCCGAGCATCGTCGCCTGGGTGCCGTTCAACGAGGGCTGGGGCCAGCATCGCACCAACGAAGTTCTGCAGTGGACTAAGCAGTACGACCCGACGCGGCTCGTTGACGGTCCGAGCGGCTGGGAAGACCGCGGCTGGGGCGACCTCAAGGACATGCACAACTACCCGGGACCGGGCATGTTCCCGGCGATGGACGACCGCGTCAGCGTGCTCGGCGAATTCGGCGGCCTCGGCCTGCCGCTTGAAGGACACCTCTGGCAGGCTGACCGCAACTGGGGCTACCGCACGCTGAAGACCCGCGAGGAACTCGCCGCTGGCTACGAACGGCTCGTCACGCAACTGCACCGCCTGATCGGCAAGGGCCTCGCCGCCGCCGTTTACACGCAGACGACCGACGTCGAAATCGAAGTCAACGGCCTGCTCAGTTACGACCGCCAGATCGTCAAAATCGACCCGCAGCAACTCAAAGCCTGGCACGCGAAACTGTACGAGCCGCCGCCGATCGAGAAGACGATCGTCGCGACTTCCGAAAACGAACCGCAGACTTGGCGCTTCACAACCTCGCCGCCGACCGAGAACTGGTTCGCACCAGACTTCGACGACAGCGAATGGAAGTCGGCTCCCGGCGGCTTCGGCACCGAGATGACTCCGAACACGACCGTCCGCACGAACTGGAATACGCCCGACATCTGGATCCGCCGGACGTTCAAACTCGACGAACCGAAGACCGACGGCGGCCAGTGGCTGCTCTCGATCTATCACGATGAGGATGCCGAAATCTTCATCAACGGCATCGAAGCCGCTCGCGTGACGGATTACACAGTCGGCTACATCACCGTGCCGATCTCGAAGGCCGCCGCGAAGTCACTCAAGGCCGGGGAGAACGTCATCGCCATCCACTGCCACCAGACCCAGGGCGGCCAGTTCATCGACGCCGGTCTCCTCCGAGTCGAGCCAGCTACGAAGGCCAACTAAGAGAGACCAGTCCCGAGCACACTGTCACCTCTCCCGCTTGCGGGAGAGGTCGCGGTCTCAGCCGCGGGTGAGGGGACTGCCTGGTCTCAGTGTCTGGTACCTCCCGCCATCAAACCGTCACGCCGCTAACTCAATGCCCGAAAGCAGCCCCTCTCGTCCGCGTCCCGAACTGCTCGCCCCGGCGGGCAGTCGTGAGGGTATTCGCGCGGCAATCGAAAATGGCGCTGACGCCGTCTACTTCGGACTCGACTGCGGCTTCAACGCGCGAGTCCGAGCGGCGAACTTTCATCCGGACGAACTTCCGGACGTCATGGCCGAGCTGCATCGTCGCGGCGTGCTCGGCTACGTGACGCTCAACACGCTCGCGTTCAGCAGTGAACTCGAAGAGGTTGAGCAGCTTATCCGGCTCGCCGCTCAGGCTGGCGTCGACGCACTGCTCGTTCAGGACATCGGCGTCGCACGGCTTGCCCGAGCGATCTGCCCGGACCTGCCTCTGCACGCCTCGACGCAGATGACGCTGACCAGTGCCGAGTGCATCGAAGTGGCCCGCGAACTCGGCATCGAACGCGTCGTCCTCGCCCGCGAGTTATCGATCCGTGAGATCGCCGAGATCCGTCAGCAGACCGACATACCGCTCGAAGCCTTCGTCCACGGAGCCTTGTGCGTTGCCTACTCGGGCCAGTGCCTGACCAGCGAGTCACTCGGAGGCCGCAGCGCCAACCGCGGCCACTGTGCCCAGGCCTGCCGACTGCCGTACGAGCTGGTCTGCGACGGTCAGGACGTCGATCTCGGCGAGATGAAATACCTGCTCAGCCCGCAGGACCTCGCGGCTTACGCTCTGATTCCCGAGCTGATCGACGCCGGGATCTGCTCGCTGAAGATCGAGGGCCGGCTCAAGCAGCCCGAGTACGTTGCAAACATCACGAAGCACTACCGCGACGCGATCGAGTCGGCGGTAGTCGGCGGCCTCGTTCAGCTCGACATGACGGCAGTGCAGGAAATGGAGCTGTCATTCTCGCGAGGCTTCTCGCCCGGTTGGCTCGGCGGCTGCGATCACAAGATGCTCGTCCCCGGCCTCAGCTCAGCCAAACGCGGCATCCCGCTCGGCAAAGTCACCGCCATTCGCGGCGCGCGCGTCGAAGTCGATCTCGCCGCAGCGATCTCCGCAGGCGACGGCGTTGTCTTCGAGGGCGATCGCACCAGCGACGCCGAACAGGGTGGCCGCGTCTTCCACGTTCGCCTGAATGGAAAGCTCGCCGAAACCGCAATCGCTACCGGACGAGTCGAACTCGAATTCGGCAACGGCGTGCTCGACTTCGACGCTCTGTGGCCCGGCCAGCAACTCTGGAAGACCGACGACCCGCAGCTCACGAAACGCCTGCGCCAGACATTCACTGGCGACCGCGTCATCCGACGAGTCTCGCTGCACCTGACCGTCACCGCCGCCGTCGACCAGCCACTCGTCATCGAAGGTAAAGCCGACAACGGAGCCACCTGCCGCGTCGTCTCCGAGTCCCCTCTCGAAGCCGCCCGCCGCCATCCGCTGACCGAGGACGTCCTCCGCGAACAACTCAGCCGCCTCGGCCAGACGATCTTCGAGCTGTCCGACCTCGACGCCTCAATCACCGGCGAACCGATGATCCCGCTGAGCGTCCTCGGCAGCCTCCGTCGGCAGATGATCGAGCAGCTCGACGCCACGTCGAATCAACGCCCGCCACGGCAACTCGCCGACCACTCACCGCTGGCCGCAATGCGTACTGCCATCGCAAACCGAGTCACCTTTACCAGCTCTGACGAGGGTGCCACTGCCGGCTTGTCCGGCAGTGCGGTCTACTACGAGCCAGGCACTGCTGGGCAAGCCAGCAGTGGCACCAGTTCTGTCGCGGAACAGAGTCCAACTTTGACCGTTCTCTGCCGCAACCTGCCACAACTCGACGCGGTCCTTGATGCCGGCATCACGTTGGTCATGGCTGACTTCGCCGACATCCGCCAGTACCGGGAGGCCGTCGCAACCGCTCACGAACGAGGCGCCGAAATCCTGATCGCGACACCGCGCATCCAGAAACCGGACGAGGCTCCGCTGTTCAAGGCTTTGGAGAAGCACGGCGCCAACAGCATTCTCGTCCGCAACCTCGCCGGCCTGCGGTACTACACGTCGCGAGATATCCCCGTCGTCGCCGACTTCTCACTGAACGCGGCTAACGAGCTGACCGCCGAGTGGCTGATCGATCAGGGCGCGTCACGCGTCACCGCGTCGTACGACCTCAACCGCGAGCAATTGCTCGATCTCGTCGCCGCGACGCCGCCCGAGTGGCTCGAAGTCGTCATTCACCAGCACATGCCCATGTTCCATATGGAGCACTGCGTTTTCTGCGCGGCCCTCTCGCCGGGTACCAACAAGACTAACTGTGGCCGCCCGTGCGACGACCACGTCGTGCAGCTTCGCGACCGAGTCGGTATGGAGCACCCACTGACCGCCGACGTCGGCTGCCGCAACACGCTATTCAACGCGACTCCACAAAGCGCCGCCGAAGCCGTCCCCGCCCTGCTCCGCTCCGGCATCCGCCACTTCCGCAT
>JAPOLP010000393.1 GCA_029977045.1 Planctomycetota bacterium | reverse complement strand
CCTGCTGGATCGATCCGTAGACCATGAGGCTTGCCGATGAGGTCGTCGCCCCATGAGCGGACGAACTTTCCGGTCGATGTGAAGCAAAGGACCGGTTGCCGGCTGCGATGGCACAGATAGAGATTACCGGCCTGATCAAGATCCGCTGCTGAGCATGGTCCGAGCGTGACGTCGTCGGGAATCTGCAGAAAGTCGAGCGACGATCGGTAACCGGCTGCCGCGAGTGACTGTGCTGCCGCTTCAGCAGACGTTTGGCTGGAGAACGTCACTCGGCCAAAGAACTCGGGACAGTGAAATGCCGGTTTCTCTGTCCGGCCAGGCGACCACTGACTGTGCTGCGGATTCACCTTGCCGCCCAGCCGGTTCAGATTCAGATGCCAGACGTCGCCATCTCGCGGATGCGGGCGTCCGGTCACGTGCTCGAAGTTCGCGAACGGGATCGCGACTTCCAGTATCCAGCCACGGTCAGTGTCGCTGTCGTCATTCAGCGTTCCGTTGACCGACGTTGCGATTTTGACTCCCGTCGAATTCCAGTTGGGAACTTCAGGAGTACCCGGACCGTTCGGGTGATGGCGATCGAGAATCGCACCATTCACGTTCATCTCGATGTTGAAGTAGTCGTTCGGTCGCTGCGGGTTCGGGGCCGTGAATACCTCGACGCAGTCGTCGAGATAGACCTTGCTGTCATGCTCGGTCTGCTCGGCGGAGACGTGCGCGTCATCACACTGAAACGCCACGTAAAGAAACTGATCGTCCCACAACATGCGGGCAACGGTCTGTTCTTTCTCGCCCGCAGTCCACCACGGAAAAGAGAAGTCGCCGAACTCCGCCGCATTTCGCCAGGCGGGTTCATCGAGCCGTCCGTCGATTTCGATTGGCGAGTCCGGTCGATGAACCACCTGACGCGGTAGTTCGACGTCTGGAGGGACAGATTCATCCTGGGAAAGAACAACTCGCGGACTGGCTGACAGCAGAGCGACGATCACACTGACGGTGACCAGTGACCTGCGCCGAAGTGACCACAGCGGGACTGACATTTGAATGCTCCGTGGTGAGGCCTGGCTTCGCAGTAGCTTACTGGCAGAAGTGAACGGGCCGCTGCGACGTTGCGGAATCGGCCTGGAATTCACTGTCCGGTGTGGGGCAGGATTACATCCTGCCGCGGCAGGTTGAAAGCCTGCCCCACGACAACAGTGTCCACGACAGTCGTTACCGCAGATGGCGGTCAAAGAAGCCGATCACTTTCGCCCGCAGGTCCTGCTGCTTCGGCTGCAGATGGAAACTGTGCGGGGCTCCTTCGATGATCAGCACCTCGGACGGGACTTTGAGTGCCGTCAGCCGGTCCTGTAGAATCTGAGACTGCTCGACCGGCACCAGAGCGTCCTTCGTTCCGTGCAGGATCAACGCTGGTGGATCGTCGGCTGTCGCGTACGTGACGGGAGAGGCTTCGCGGCATAGTTTCTTGTCGGCGTCGGACAGATCAGCTTTGCGGAGCCGGGCCTGTTTCACGATGTCGTGAACACCGTACATCGGAACGACGGCCTGGATGCGGCAGGAGTATTCGCCGTACGGACCGTCAGGATCGAGGCCGTCGTTCGCGTCTGTCGTCGCGAGAATCGAGACCAGATGGCCGCCCGCAGAGCCACCTATCGCGCCGATATGGTCGGCGTCGATCCGGAATTTATCCGCGTTCTTCCTCAGGAAACGGACAGCGGTCTTGCAGTCGTGCAGCATTCCGGGCCAGACCTCGCGAAGGCGTGTCGGGATGTCATCGTTCTCCTGCGCCAGTCGATAGTTGATGCTGGCACAGACGTATCCGGCGCCGGCCAGTGTGTTGCCAATGTTCTGCTCGCGAGCGGCAGCCTTGTCACCACCCTGCCATCCGCCGCCGTGAATGATCAAGACCGCCGGATGGCGGACTCCGTCCTTTTCAGCCGGAAGGTAGAGGTCGAGTTTCTCGGTGCGGCCTTCGCCCAGATAAGCAACATCTTTCACGACACGGACGGGTGAGGTTTCAGCAGCACTGGCTGGCACACAGGCCTCTGCCGCGCACAGCAACACAAGGGCCATCGAAAACAGGCGACGGATCGATTTCATCAATGCTGATCTCCACAGGGCGTGAGAGTTTCTGAAGACGACATCAATCTCAGTATGAGCCGGACGCTCGTCAGTGTGAAATGACGCACCGGGAACGTGCTGGAGACGGCAACGAGGCAAGAGGCAGGCTACTCCTGAGCGACATGGCAACCGACGCAGGAAGACGTCTGTTTCCTGGCGTCAATTCTGTGAGTGGCTTCGTCGTAGGGAGCCAGGTCGGCGTGGCAGAGCAGGCAGTTCTGTTTGCGGTCGAGGACAATGCGGTGCGACTGCTCGAAGTGCCAGAAGCCGGGACGGGGTTCTTCCAGCAAAGCCTCGACGTCGTGGCAGTCGGTGCAGCTCGATGATTCGGTTGGAAGAGGGCTCGGTGGCTCGGGGCGAGTGCTCAGGATTGTTCGGGCGGCGACTCGTCCAGTGATGATGCAGGGACCGAGAAACGTGCCTTCGAGGGCGGCTTTCCCGTTGATACTGGCCAGGCCGGTCAGTTCACCCACGGCGAACAGGCCGGGGATGGGTTGCTTCTGTCTGTCGAGGACCCGGCAGCCGAGGTCGATGGCAACACCGCCCATGCTTTTACGCGTCAGCGGCCAGGCCTGCATCGCGTAGTACGGCGGCGAGCTCAGCCTTGGTGACGCTATGTTGTTGTACTCGGTTCTGTCCGGGCCGAAGCGGTTGAAGTCGAGGTCGCGACCGCCGTCGACCAGTTCGTTGTAGCGAAGCAGTGTTGCTTTGAGGTTCTCCGGCGGCAGGCCGGACTTCGTGGCAAGTTCCTCGATCCTGTCTGCTTTCTTCACGAGGTCAGGGTTGTCGAGAATCAGGCGTTCGACCTTCTTGAAGTCCGCCCACTCGGTGCCGCTGACGACGAACTTTTCGCGAGTGGCTGCGTCGAAGATGAACCACACGGTGACTCGGTCCTGCCGGAGCATCGGCGGCATGACTTCCTTCGCCCAGTTGTGCAGGCTGGCGAAGCGCTTGCCGTCCGGGTTGACAAGGATGCCGTACATGTTGGCCGCACTCAGGCCCCACTTGCTGCCGGGTTTCCGAGGGTCGGGGATGCCGGTGAAGTAGTTCCACTGGTGATCCATCATCACGAGATCGCCACCGACCGACTGGGCCAGCCGATGACCCAGGCCGACTGAGTTTCTGCCTGATCCAGCAAGGATTCGTTCGGGGAACGTGATGTCCTGCGGCCAGAACTCGCGGACCATGTCGAGGTTGCTCTGAAAGCCGCCCGTCGCCAGCACAACAGCATCAGCCTTCAGTGTCTCTTCCTGGTCGTCACGAAGATGCCGGACCTCGATCCCGGCAACGCGACCGTTCTTCTCCAGCAGCTTTGTGGCCTGAGCGTTCCAGACAAACTGAATCGACCCGTGTTCCAGACAGGCTTCGTAAATCGGAGTCACCAGTCCGATACCTCGCCCCGCCGGCTGATGAAAGCGGTCGACCGAGTTGCCTGGCGCGGTGAGCACGCTCTCAAAACGCACGCCCAGGTCCAGCAGCCACTCGTAGATTTCGGTGCGGGAATGGTCGACGTAGTAGCGGACCCAGTCCGGGTCGGCGTCCTCGCCCCAGTCGAGGAAGTCGCGGAACGCCATGTCCGCGTTGTCTTCGATGCCGCTTTCCCGCTGCAGCGGCGTGTCGATGACCGAGACGCCGCCCTGAGACATCACGGCATGGCCGCCAAAGACCGAGGACATATCGACGACGGTGACTTCAGCACCGCCGCGTCCGAGTTCCAGAGCCGTTGTCAGGCCTGAAATGCCGGCCCCAACGACGATGACACGTGGGCGGGCTTGTGCTGCTGGCGATTCGCCCTTCACCGAACTCGTGTCGTTGCCACTTTCAGCATTCGCCCTGTCAGTGGGCGGAAGCTGACCTCGCAACACAATGAACGTTGCCGCCAGAGCCACAACAACAGCCATCAGAACAACACTGCGAGACGTCATCGGAATACTCTCTGCAAAGATTGCGACCGCGACAGGTTCATCGGCGTTCCTTCAGTTCACAGTGCCGCACCGCTAAAACCAACTGACGATGGGTATCTCACAGGAACCGGCTTCCCACGAACAGGCACAGCGGAAGCCCGAGCGACGAAGGGGCGTGCCGTGAACCGTCGAGTCTTCTCTCAACTGCTGGCGTTTGGAGTGGGATACCTTTCAGCACCGTCTCGTGAGGCTGAGACTCAGGACGTATCGAGTGGCGACGCCGGCGGTAACGCGACAGCAGCTCGGGAAGCGGCAGAGAATCCGCTGGCCCGGCTGCCCGTCACGGTCGAGGACTTCATCGAGCTGGCCAGGGCGAAGCTGCCGAAGCCGACGTTCGACTACATCACCAGCGGATCAGAAGACGAAGTCACGCTACGGGACAATGTCGAAGCCTTTCGCCGAATGAGAGTTCTGCCGCCTCTGCTGCACGGTGTCAGTGAGGTCGACCTGTCGACAACAGTGCTCGGCGAGAAGATCGCACTGCCGGTGATGCTGGCCCCCGTTGCGGCGCTCCGGATGTTTCACCCACAGGGTGCACGCGCTTCAGCCAGGGCCGCAGCGCGTGCGGGGACGATCGTCATTCCCAGCACGAGTGCTCACAACAGCCTGGATGAGATCGCCGAAGCGGCGGACGGACCGAAGTGGTTTCAGCTTTACGCACCGCGAGATCGAGAGGTCGCCCTGAAACTCGTTCGTCGAGCGGAGAAAGCCGGCTACAAGGCACTCGTGGTCACCGTCGATCTGGGTGAGCGGAAAGATGCGGACCTGCGGAACCGCTTTTCGATTCCGCATGACTTCCTGCTGAAGCACCTGCGCGACTGTGGGTTCACGCAACTCACTGAGGAGAACACGTACGAGGAACTGGTCGCGTTCAATCTGCAGGCCTGGGACCCGTCGATGAGCGTCGACTTCTTCCGCTGGCTGCGCAAGCAGACGAAGCTGCCGATCATCCTGAAGGGAGTTTTGTCACCGACGGCAGCGCTGCAGGCAATCGATCTCAGTCTCGACGGAATCATCGTTTCCAACCACGGAGGCCGGCGGCTGGACGGGATGCCGGCGTCGATCGACATGTTGAAAGACGTCACCGAAGTGGTCGATGGTCGGATCGAGGTCTACTTCGACAGCGGTATCCGGCGCGGCGGAGACGTTCTGAAGGCTCTGGCACTTGGTGCGAAAGCCGTTCTGATCGGACGACCGCAAGCCTGGGCACTTGCGGCGGGCGGCGAGACAGGAGTCAAACGCGTGCTCGACATCCTGCGGGACGAACTGACCAACGCGATGATTGCGTCCGGCTGCCGGACCGTCGCTGATATCAACGACGGCCTGCTGCTCTAAAACAGGACGGGACAGAGCCAACGCGTTACGGAGCGGCGTTCAGCAGGTGCTGCTGCAGGTAACTCGTCATCAGTTCGCGGAGATGTCGCGTCGTGTTCGTGCCCTCGCGGATCGAGTGCGAGCGGTACGGGTAGGCCATCATCTGGAATGGTTTGTTGTGACGGATCAGTTCGTTGATCAGCAGTTCCGTCGTCTGGTAGTGGCAGTTGTCGTCCCCGGTGCCGTGAATCAGCAGCAGGTTGCCTTTGAGCTGGCTCGCGAAGTTCATCGCAGAACCGTCGCGATAACCCTCAACGTTGTCACTCGGCAGGCCCATGTAGCGTTCCTGGTAGATCGTGTCGTAGTACCGCTGGTTAGGCTCCGGAGCGATAGAGACGGCCGTGTGATACAGGTCCGGGTACTTGAAGATTGCCTGCAGGCTCGATGAGCCTCCGCCGCTCCAGCCCCAGATGCCGACTCGTTCGCTGT
>JAPOLP010000376.1 GCA_029977045.1 Planctomycetota bacterium | reverse complement strand
TCGCCACTCTTCGGATCAGCCAGATCGTCATGCACGCCAAGCCAGACTGACATCAGGCCGCCTGCCGAACCGCCACTGACAACAACCTTTGTTGGATCAATGTTCCAGCGTTTTGCGTGAGCACGCACGAACTGGACGACTCGCACGCCGTCGTTCAGCGAACCTGGAAATGGCTCACTGTCCGGGCCTTTGACAAAACGGTAATTCGCACTGATGACCGTGATGCCGTTTGCATAGCAGGTTCGGGCCAGCGGTAATCGCCGAGCATTCGCCTTGTCGCCCGCCACAAAACCGCCGCCGTGAAAATAGATCAAAACCGGAGTCGGCTCGTCCGACTCGGCCTGGTAAACGTCAAACACGTTGCGAGGATGTTTGCCGTATCGGACGTCAGCGTCAGTCGCCTGCAGTTGTGCTGCACGTTCTTCTTGAGCGCAAACGCGGACCGAGGTCAGCGTCAATGACAGAGCCGTCAGCAGGAACAGACAACGCATCACCGTTCTCCGGAAAAGAATTCAGCACTGCCGCAGCAGGAAGCAGCCAGCGGCAGACTCGCTTCAGCGTATAACGCGATCCACGCTGGCTGTGCGCACTTCGCTCTGAGTCTCGCTGGCGGCGGTTTCGAGCACTTCCAGCAGAGTGCTCTGCGTATAGACGTCACGAATCAGCAGGGGCTCGGTCGGTCGTCCCGGCGAGAAGACCGCAGTGACGGGAATCGACGTCGAGTCGAAGCGGTCGAGCCACGCCGTGATCTCGTCACTGAAGTTTGTGTAGTCGGCCTTCAACGTCTTGACGTTGTGCGAGCTGACAAAGTCGCGCGTCTCTTTCCGGTTCAGGCTGATGCGTTCGACAAGTTTACAGTTCGGGCACCAGTCCGCCGTAAAGTCGACGAGTACCGGGCGGCCTTCGTCGAGTGCTGCGGCGAGTGCTTCCGTGGAAAACGGTTCCCACGGAAGCTCGTCTCCGCCTTCGTGAATCTGATAGCCGAACCCGGCAATCCCGCCGGTCAGAACCAGAGCCAGAATTCGTACTTTCCAGCGCAGCGCTGGCGGCGAAGAAAGGTTGTAGAGGTTGCCAACCATCCAGACGCCCAGCCCCAGACCGAGCAGCAGGATCAGCGTCGGCAGCACGTAGTCGTGCCCCAGAATCGAAATCAGATAGACGGTCGTGCCGAGCAGAACGAAGCCCGCGAACTGCTTGAAGAGGACCATCCAGTTGCCAGGTTTCGGCAGCAGCTTGACCGCGCCGGGGAACAGCCCGAACAGCAGATAGGGCGAGGCCATGCCGAGAGCCATGACGGTCCACACGGCGTAAATGACTTGTGGAGGTTGCTGCACTGACCAGCCGAGTGTTGTGCCAAGAAACGGACCGCTGCACGGCGTCGCGAGCAGTGTCGCGAAGATGCCCGTCAGAAATGCGCCCGACAGGCCTTCACGTTGAGCCGCACCAACCGAGCCGACCATGCCTGGAACCGGCAGTTCAAACACACCCAGCAGGCTGAGCGCCATCACAAACACAAGAGCGGCCATTGCGATGATGAACCCGGCGTGCTGAAACAGGCCTCCCCAGGCCAATCCGGCAAACGCGGCGAGCGTTGCGAGTACCATGAACACAACGAGCACGCCGACTGAATAGCTCGCGTTGAGTGCCAGAATCCGACTGCGACTTTCTCCCGCCTGCTGCACGAAGCTCAATACCTTGATCGCGATTACCGGCAGGACGCACGGCATTACGTTGAGAATCAGCCCGCCCAGAAACGCATACAGCAGGTACATGCTCAGGCTGCTGTCCGCTTCCTCGGCTCCCGGCTCGCGGTACTGAATTGAATCGAACCGCGAGTCTCCATCTCCGTCTGAAGACGGCTTCGATGGAACCGGACCGGCAGCGGATACTGTTTCGGCTGCGTTTTGGGCGACACGTCCCAGCTCGAAATCGAACCGACCGGGCCTGCAACTCGCTTCATCGCAAACCTGAAACGTCACCCGTCCCGCTAGTCCGTAACCATCATCGGCGGAGCCGCTCGTCACTTCGTACTCGCGCGACCAGCTTACCTTGTCATGGTGAATTCGCTGCGTCTTACCAAGAACCTCGTGCAGCTCGACTTCGTGATCTGGCACAAAACCCATGCCCAGAGGCTTGAGCCCGTTCTGGGATTTCACTTCGATCGTCGTTGGGAGTCCGATGTTCTTTTTGTCGTGATCGATCGCGAAGGTGTGATAGCCCGGCTGCAATTCGGCTGAGACTGTCACGCGAACTTTCTCTCCAGTTTTCGCCTGTTGCGTAGCCAGAGTGATTGACCATGCAGACGAACCCGGCTGCTCTTTTCCCTGTGCCTTGATTGTCGGTGCGTAACGCTGGCTGAAAACCGGCTCTTTCTTTTCAGCTGCCAGCGTCAGTTCAAACTTCTCATTGAAGGGGCGGCAACTGGAAGCATCACAGATCTGATAGCGAATTGAGCCAGTGAGACTGACGTCAGCCGGGTCGGCGTCTTCGGCCACCTTGAAGCGGCGCGTCCAGGTCACTCCGCCGGGAAACTTCTCAACACGCTGGTCGAGCAGCGGGTCCAGTTCGGCCTTCGGCTTGCGGTCAGAGGAAAACGTCTTGTCGACCTCTGTCAGACCGGCTGCCGATTTGACTTCAATGCGTGTCCGACCCGCGAAGGCCTCGTCCATCGAGTACGTGTAGGCGTCGGCGGCCGTCGTGATGACGATCTTCAGCGTGACCGTGTCCCCGGCTTTTGCGTCGGCGGGCTCCAGCGTGATCTTCGCTCCGGAGGCCGACTTCTTCGGCTGCGAGAAGCCGGGAAGCGTCAGCTCATTGCCGATGTTGATCTTTCCAGCTTCGGGCTGAGCGGAGACCGCTTCGGGCATCACTGCCATCGCCAGCACGAGCCAGAAGCTGCCGGCAACCAGACGTTTCAGAGAGCGAGAGAGTCGCATCAAACGGCCTCAATTGTGATCGAAAGATCGAATGTGTTTTCGAGATCGGACGTGAGACGTCCGTTGCATGCCCGTCGGTATCCGAGCAACTGGCTGGATCGGTCCGCCAGCCAGGGTTCCCGGACAGGACTGCTCCTTACTCCAGTCCGACGGCAGCCGTTGGCAGGATTGCAGACGCACTGCAAATCCGCCGAAACGCTGATCCGCCGCCAGCCATCAGAAGCAAACCCTGCTGTCGACCGCCGACATGTTTTCACTCGGTAAAACCGCAGACAGGAAGGTCGAAACAGACTCGGTCGAATCTGCCGCTGCAGGCTCCTCCCGCAGACGGTCCATGATAGGACAGGTCTCGATTTGCCGGCAATTCGAGTCGCCAGACATCCGGACCGGCATTCGCATGGCGATCCCGCACGGTTACCGGCATCCTCGTGACGCGATATTCTCCGCGCGTCTTACTCGATTACCCATTGAGGGCGGGTGTCTGGCGAAGTTTCGCCCGGATCGGCATCAGAATCCGCCGCTCCATCCGAGCCGGGCCGCGACAGCAGGAAAAGAGCAATGAGCACACAGGTTACGTTTCACGGTCACGGAACATTCGCCATCGAAACCGCCGGGAAGACGATCCTGATCGACCCGTTCTTTACGGATAATCCCTCGGCAACAGTCTCGGCGGACGACGTTGCTGCGGACGCGATCATCATTTCGCACGGACATTTCGACCACGTCGCCGACGTTCTGGCGATCGCCAAGCGGACCGGTGCGACAGTTATTTCGAACTTTGAAATCGTCACCTGGCTGCAGAAACAGGGCGTCGAGAACGGCCACCCGATGAATGCCGGCGGCCAGGCGACGTTTGACTGGGGCACCGTCAAGCTGACGCTGGCGTTCCACAGTTCGTCGCTCCCCGACGGCAGCAACGGCGGATGCCCGTCCGGAGTCCTGCTGAAACTCGCCGACGGCACGATCTACCACGCCTGCGATACGGCCCTGTTTGGCGACATGAAGCTGATCGGCGAAGAAGGCATCGATCTGGCGATTCTGCCAATCGGCGACACATTCACGATGGGCCCCGACGACGCGCTGCGAGCCGTCCGGTTGATCGATCCCAAACGCGTCGTCCCCGACCACTACAACACCTGGCCGCCGATCGCTCAGGACGCTGATGCCTGGGCGGAGCGGGTTCGGGCGCAGACATCCGCCGAACCCGTCGTCCTGCAGCCCGGTCAGTCGCTGACGCTGTAAGCGAACGCGTCAAACAGCCTTGATTCAGGGATCCCGTAGCTACGCTCGCCAGAGCGTGGGATTCCACCGTCTGGCGACGGTAGCTACGGCAATTCACAAGCCGCTCTCCGTCCGTAACTCTCGAACGCCCACTCCCCGCTACTGATTCCTCATGTCTGCTGTTTCCGGAATTCTGAATATCAACAAGCCTCAGGGCCTGACGTCGCGTGACGTTGTGAACCGAGTGCTCTGGCGACTGCGGGACGAAACCGGGAAGCGGAAAATCAAGGTCGGACACTGCGGCACACTCGACCCCCTCGCGACGGGAGTTCTCGTCGTTTGCGTCGGCTCGGCAACGCGACTCGTCTCGACGATCCAGGATCTGCCGAAGACTTATCGAGGTACGTTCCGGCTCGGCATCGCGACCGACACGGACGACATCACCGGAACTGTGCTTCGTTAAACGCCACTCGAACCGGACGAGTCACCCGGTGAAGCCATCCGCGCGTTGCTGCCAGAATTCACTGGACGCATTTCGCAGTTGCCGCCGCGATTCTCCGCCGTTCATGTCGACGGCAAGCGAGCGTACGAACTCGCGAGGAAGGGCGAGGATGTGAAGCTCGAACCGCGCGACGTCGACGTTTACGAACTGACGCTGCAACGCTGCGAGTGCCCGGACTTTGAACTGCTGATTCGCTGCGGTTCGGGAACCTATGTGCGATCGATCGGTCGTGATCTCGGCGAGCGACTGGGCTGCGGCGCGACCATGACAACTCTCGAAAGGTCGGCGATCGGAGGTTTCGAGATTGGTGCGGCGCTGGAACTCGACTCGATCTCGGAAGGCAACGTCGTTGACCGGCTGCTGCCAGCACAGGATGGCGTCGCTCACCTGCGGCGAATGAGGCTCTCTACCGAGCAAGCTGCCCTGGTACGAAACGGTCGCAGCCTGCCGCTGGACCTGCGAGCAATCGAACCCGCTCCGCTCAAGCTGCCCGCGGAACCGTCCGAGATGCGAATCGCACTGCTGGATGCGAACGATGAACTCGTCGCCATCGCGGGCTCAGCCAGGCAGGCTGACCAGCTTCAGCCGCAGGTCGTTTTTCAGGATTAACACTGAATCAGCCAGACTCATCCATTCCGTCGAAAACGTTTCCGGGTGCTCAAGGCAACAGCTTGCCGCCGTTCTTTTCGAGATGGGATTCCCAGCGTTTGACGGCGACGCGGCGTTGTTCCACAGGCAGATTCGGACGGTAGTCGTGCCGCTGCCCGGTCAGACGGAAGATGTGGAAGTACGCGAGCTGCCGGATGACTTCGCTGTCGTGCATCAGCCAGTCAACGAGTATCCGGGACGTCGCCTCGTTCTGCGCATCAGTTTCGTCGTAGCCCCACAGCAACCGGTAAACTGGATCGACCTGATCCGCCGGGAAGTTCACTTCCAGAGCCCTTCGCAATGCCTCGCCGTTCTTTCGATCACGAGCCAGCCACTGTCGGATCGCCTGGCTGGCGGCGTCACGAGCTTCGATGAAGTCGGCCCGAGCCAGCGCTTCGACCAGCTGCTCCGGATGCCCGGTCACGGCCAGACACTTCACGGCCAGCGTCGCCAGGTCCGGCACCTGAGACTGCACAACCGCGGGAATGCTGAGATGAATGGGCACTTCGGGATCGAGTTCCTTCTCAAACCGCGACGCGTAACGCCGCTCGGCTGCGGACATCCGGTCGTTCTCAAGATCCATCCATTCCGGGACTGGCAGAACGAGAACGTCCTCACCCGCCAGCTCCATACGCTGCCGCATGGACACGGTAAGAGGCAGCCAGGCCGGAGCGGTCAGCAGCCGACCGCCGGGCTTGCCGACACTGACATTTACTGTCCCT
>JAPOLP010001168.1 GCA_029977045.1 Planctomycetota bacterium | reverse complement strand
GATGACCGTGCCGTTCAGCTCGACCGTGATCCGCTAGCCCTTAACCGTGACCTGCTGGTAATTCCACTCGCCGACTGGGCGCTGGTAACCGCGGTGAGCAGCGACGGCTCCGTAAATCGAACCGTGGTACTGGCGAGGATCGAGCTTCGCGTACTTCTCGGCGGTGTCGTCGAGTACCTGCAGTTCGCACATACCGACGTAAGCCGTGTCGCCAGTGCCGGGATAGCGGATCGCCAGACCGTTGTTGCCGCCTGGCGGAACCTTGAACTCAACACGAGCCACAAAGTCCGTCAGATTCTCGTTCCAGTAGATCGTGCCGCCCTTGCCCTGCTGGCAACGGACGGTTCCGTCGACGACTTCGTAGTTCTCAGTCGGACCGGCCCAGCCTTCAAAGTCCTTGCCGTTGAAGATCGTCTGAAATCCGTCGTCGTTGCCGGCGAGCGTGCTGGTTGCCTCTTCGAGACCGATCTCACGAATGAAGATGTTTCGCCAGCGGACTTCGTTGCCGTGAGTCTGCAGCTGAACGGGACCCTGGTTCCGCAGCGGAAGATCGCGTTTCCAGTAGTTCTGCAGCGGGCTGCCATCAATGACAAGCTTGTCGTTGAGCCACACCCAGGTGCGGGCACCGATCTGCTTGATTCTGAAGCTGTTCCATTCGCCGATTGGCTTGTCGGCGTGGACGAGGGGATCCTTTCCGGGAGTGCCGGCCTTGTTGTTCCACAGACCACCCGAACCCTTGTCTGCTCCCAGATTCCATTTCCCACCGGCCTCGGTCGTATCCCAGACCTGAACCTGCGGAGTCGCCTTCAGATAGATCCCGGAATCTCCGTTCGGGATCAGTTTGAAATCAACGAGGAATTCAAAATCGCGGTACTCGCCGGGGCTGGTCATGTACGCCCCCTTGCCGTCGTTGACGAGTTCGCCGTTGTCGACAGACCAGTGCTCTGTCGCGTTCTGCCACTGCTCGTCGAGGAACTTCTTGCGATCCTCTTCTGACAATGCTTCGACCTCGTAGGGATTTCTGCTGTGAGCAATCCAGCCGTCGAGGTTCTTGCCGTTGAACAGGGCGGTGAAGCCTTCCGGTGGAACGTTCTGTTTGGCATCTTCGGCAGCGAGGTTCGCGGCCGGAACAAGAGCGGTGGCCAGAGCCAGCAGGGCGAGGCGTGGGGTGAACTTCATCAGGTTCTCCAGAATCGTGAGGCGGATGAGGTGGGCTCGTGGTCGCCAGTGCGAAACAGGATTTCGACAGCTCCCGGCAGCCAGAGGTTTGCCAGCCTAGGCCGTCGGCTTCAGACTGTCGAGCAACCACGAGGTCCCGACGGTTCCGACCGCCAGACCGCTCTGCCCGCGAAGAAAGAACAACCTGATGACGACACAGATTCCGATCATGGGAGACGGACTCCCGAAGCCGCTGCTCGATTTGCTGGGGGATGGCTACCAGGTTTTTCCGTGGGATGAATCCGAAGGATCAGCGGCTCTGGCGACATGCGTTGGCGTGATCACTTACGGGCATCCGAGCGTCGACGGCACGCTCATGGACCGGATGCCAAATCTCAAGGTGATCAGCAATCACGGCGTCGGGGTCGACCATATCGTCGTTGCCGATGCCGCCGCGCGAGGCATCCCCGTCGGCAATACGCCGGGCTGCCTGGACGCGGCAACGGCGGACATGACGATCGCTTTGCTGATGGCGTCGGCGCGGAACATCGTGATCGGCGACGAGTTCGCTCGCGGTCCCGAGTTCCTGCATTACGACCCATCGATTCTGATCGGGCACGAAGTCACCGGCAGCACGCTGGGCATCGTCGGAATGGGTCGAATCGGCAAAGAGGTAGCGAAG
>JAPOLP010000063.1 GCA_029977045.1 Planctomycetota bacterium | reverse complement strand
TCAAACTGCGAAAGGGATGTCGCGTGAACAGTGGAGCCGTTCAGCCGTCGTCGCAGAACCGCTATCGGCGTCAGGCATGCCTGCTGCTGGCCGGTCTGTCGCCGTGTCTGCTGGCATTTGCAGCGTCTATTGCCGGGCCGCGTCCTGCTCAATCGGCGGCAGGTCTCGAACGTTCGCCACTCGCCTTTCACCAGTACATGGTGAATCTCGGCGAAGTTCCCGCTCGACGGAATCACTACGCTCGTTTTGCGTTTACCAATCGTGCCTCGCAGGCGGTTGAGATTCGAGAACTCAAGACGAGCTGCGGTTGCCTCAGTGAGCACCTCGAGAAACGGGTTTTCGAGCCCGGTGAAACGGGCGAGTTGCTGCTGAGAATTCAGGCCGCGAATCAGATGCCCGGATCGAAGGAATATGCCTGCGAGGTTATCAGTGGGCCTCCCGGCAATGCCGCTGTCGCCTGGTCGACGGATCTGGTCTTCCGCATTGTGTTGCCCGAACAGTCGGTGACGTTGAGTCCGCGGGCGTTGATCGTCCACCAGTACACTCCGCAGCCCACACGAAACGTCGTCAGTATTCACGACACTCGTGACCGGCAGCTCAAAGCGAAACGCGTTGAATGTGACGTTCCGTTTGTCACGGCTGCGCTTCTGCCTCGCGAGGACTTGAAGGATCAGGATGTCGAATACGGAGTCGTGCAGCAGGTTGAAGTTGTTGTGGGACCGGCACCGTCCGGGCAGCATGACTTTGTGGTTCGCGTCCTGACCGACGATCCTGAGTTCGGTATCGTGAAAATCCCGATGCGGGTTTACGGGCCGCAAGCTGCAGAATCGTCAGTCGATTCTGCAGATGAATCGGACGTGCGAAGCGATGCTCCGCCGTTTGTTGAACAGGCTATTCCAGGCGGACAATCGTCTGAATCGAATGGAGTCGAGTGAGCATGTTTGTGTCCATTAAGCATCGGTGTGATTTCGCGTTTCTGGCAGGGCTGGCTCTCGCACTGGCAGCGACTCCGAGCCTGCTGCTGGCTGAGGAAACTGCTGCGGGCACCGGTTCTGCATCAGAAGCGGAATCATCTCAGCAGTCCGTTCTTTTGCGTTACCGCTTTGAACGCGGCCAGTTCGTCCATTACGAAGTCGCGTCGAAATCGAAAATGGTCCTGCAGGCCAAGCAGGAAGTGCAGACGATTTCCGAGAAACGCAGCACTCGAAAACACTACCGCGTGGTCTCCGTCGATGAGGGCGGCAACGCGGTCCTCGAACCCGTCATCGATCATGTTGTCATGGAAGCTCAGTCGGACGGCCAGGAGCCGATCGTCTTTGACAGTGATTCGTCAGAGCTTGTGCCGTCGCAGTTTTCGACCGTGGCCGAAACGGTCGGTCAGGTCGTTGTTCGTGTTCGATATACGCCGCGTGGGAATGTTGATGAGGTGCTTCGTGTTGTGGCCGGTTCGGCGAAGAAGGCAGACGATGAAGAGGCTCACAAATTCCTGATCGCGTTTCCGGAGGATGAGATCGCGCTGGGAGAAAGCTGGGACGATGATTTTGCAGTCAAAGTCTCCGTCACGGGTGAGTTCAAGAAACCGCTCTATAAGTCCGTCACGATTCGGCGCCGCTACACGCTCGATTCCGTCGACGGCGACATTGCCCGGATCTCGTTTGCGACGTATCCCCTGTCTGTCGATCGTGATCCTCAGATCGAAATGCAACTGGTCCAGCGCTCGTTGACGGGAGAAGTTGAGTTTGACCTGAAGAAGGGGGTCATCCGCAAGTGGTCGAGTTCCGGCAGCGGGCAGGTCTTCAATCCGTTCGGGCCGAGTTCTTCTGCTCAGGCCAGTTCGTCGAACGTCGAGCGGCTTGTCACTTCCGCACGGCCACGCAAACGTGGACCGATTGGGCCGCAGTTGCCGGGGCCGCCTGCAGCTCCTGGTGCTGGTGACTGACGTCAGCAATCGCTGCCACTGGCTGGACTGCCTGATTGAGCGAGCGAGGCTTCGATGCAACCGGTTGTGATTCTTGGAGCCGGAATCAACGGAGCCGCCGTCGCCCGTGACCTCGCCATCAATGGCGTCTCCGTTGTCGTTGTTGATAGCGGAGACGTTGCTCAAGGCGCGACGTCGCGTTCCTCTCGACTGATTCACGGCGGTCTGCGCTATCTTGAATACCGCGACATCGCACTTGTCCGGGAATCGCTGGCGGAACGCGAACGCCTGCTTAGGACGGCCCCGCAGTTTGTTCGGCCACTGCGTCTGCGGATTCCAGTGCGGAGAAAACTCGGCGGCCTGATCGCGGCGGCCATCCGTTTCTGTGGGCTGTCGGGAACCTGGATCGGCGGTGCGTGGCTGAACCGCTGCCGTTCCCCGCGAGGACTCTTCGCCGTGCGGTTTGGCCTGTGGCTGTACGATCTTCTGGCGAAAGGTTCGTCACTGCCCCATCACTCGGTGACGAGATCCGGGGACGAATCGGACGGCTGGGGCTGCAGCTACTGGGATGCTCAGATCGAGTTTCCAGAACGGTTTGTTCTCGCCTTGCTGCACGACGCTCAGGCGGCAGCGAATCGGCTCGGGACGGACTTCAGCGTGCTCACTCATCATCAGTTTCAACTGACTGGCGATGGCGTCGCGATCGAACTGGTCGGCCAGCAGTCGGACGTTGGCACGCAGCGGGTCCCGCTGCGACCGTCGCTTGTGATCAACGCCACGGGTGCGTGGGGCGACCTCACGCTGCAATCTCTGGGAGCGGACACGGAACCGCTGTTTTCGGGGACTCGCGGCAGCCATCTGTTTACGACTTACGAACCACTGCGGCAGCATGTCGGCGAGAGCGGTATCTATTCAGAAGCCGGCGACGGGCGGCTGGTCTTCATTCTGCCGCTTGGCTGCGGAGTTCTGATCGGCACGACCGACCTTCCACAGACTGACTCGCCATCTGCCGCTGTCGCGACGTATGACGAGGTCGCTTACCTGCTCGAACTGGCAAACTCTGTTCTGCCTGGTGTTGGCCTGCGACGCGAACACGTTGAGGTACGCCATGCCGGCGTGCGACCGCTGCCGAGAACGTCGAGTCGTACTGCCGCTGCGATTCCGCGTGGCCACTCGATTCACTGGTCGACTGTGGGCAGGATGCCGGTTGCCACGTTGATTGGTGGCAAGCTGACAACCTGCCGACAGCTCGCCGAAGAAGTTGCCGACGCAGTGCTCGCTCATCTGGGGCAGGAACGCACGCAGTCGACGGTCGACCGGCCACTGCCAGGCAACACCGTCGCCGGTCGAGCCGAGCTGTCACACAACGACGAAGCGGAAACGGTCGCTGGTCGGGATGCCGGACTCAGCTCGGACCAGGTACTGACGCTACGACGTCTGGCTGGCGAGCGAATCTGCGAAATCCGCGGGAGTCAGGAATTCGACGCCTGCAGCAACGCACTTGCCAGCATCAACGGGACAGCGATTTCGCGCGGTTTCGTGCGCTGGTCGATCGAATGCGAGTGGGCTGCGAATCTGAATGACCTGGTCGAGCGTCGGCTGATGCTGATCTTCGAGCCTGAACTTCGGCGAGCCACACTGGAGGAACTCGCCGACGTGCTGGTTGAGGCCGGAAGGCTCGAACCAGAGCGACGAAATGACGAAGTAGATCGCTGCATCGAGTCGCTGGCCCGGTTTCAGGGCAGGCGTGTCTTGCTCGAAACTGACTGATTCGCAACAGTGACTGCCTGGCGCGTGCCCTTGCCCTGAGAGAACTCCGCATGGCTTTTGTCGAAATCAACTGGAATCCACCGCAGCGTGACCTGCGTGTCTTCAGTGGGCTGCTGATTGCCTTCAGTGGTTTTATCGCCTGGAAGTTTGATTCGACGATCGGTCAGAGCGTCGCAGCTATCGCCGCGGTTGCGGGAGTCGTCGGTCTGGCGGTTCCTCAGGTGGCGAAGCCGATTTACGTCGGCTGGATGGTTGCGGTCAGCCCGATTGCGTTCGTCGTTTCCAACCTGATTCTGGCGTTCGTGTTCTATGTCGTCGTGTGGCCTCTGGCGTGCCTCATGCGTCTGAAACATCGTGACGCCTTGAGGCTGAAGGTCGACCGGTCGGTGTCGACCTACTGGCTGCCTCGCGAAACTCAGCGGGATCCGCGACGCTATTTCCGGCAGTATTAAACGCCGCATTGCGGTTGCCCGATTTGCTTGTTCGTTAACGCTGACTCTCATCCTCTGCGTGGAGATTCCGTCGTGATTCGCCAATCTCGAAATCTGCTCGTCGCGTTTCTGTTTCTGTCTCTGTCAGTTGGTTTGGTTTCATCGGCTGCGAAAGCAGATTCGAACTGGCCTGGCTGGCGGGGCCCGCTTCAGACGGGGCATTCGCTGGAGACGGGATTTCCACACGAATGGAGTGACGGCAACGTCGCGTGGAAGTCAGATTTGCCCGGTGACGGCCAGTCATCTCCCGTGATCTGGGGAGACCGGATCTTCCTGACGGCGGCACTGGAGAACGGTGGTGAGCGAGTCGCGCTGTGCGTCGACCGCAAGAGCGGAAAGATCCTGTGGGAGAAATCGCTGTGGAAAGGCGAGCCCGAGCAGACTCACAAGATGAATGGCTGGGCGTCGGCGACGTGCGCAACTGACGGCGAGCGCGTTTATGCGTTCTTCGGCAAGGGCGGCGGGCTGTTCTGTCTGAGTACTGACGGCGAACTGCTGTGGAATCGCTCGCTGGGTGAGTTTCCAAGTCCCTGGGGAACGGCCGCGTGCCCGGTGCTTGTTGACGGGATGGTCATTCAGAACTGCGACTCCGAAGGCGACTCGTTCCTGCTTGCCGTCGACGCGAAGACCGGTAAGGACGCCTGGCGAACTCCGCGCGAGAGCCTGCGAGGCTGGAGCACTCCGGTGCTGATCGAGACTGCTGAACGTCGCGAGATCGTGCTGCAGGGCGAAACGGGCGTGCGGGCATACGATCCGAAGTCCGGCAAGCAGCTTTGGCTGACGACCGGATCTACAGGTCGAGGCACTCCGACGGTCACGCCTGCCAACGGCCTGCTGTATGTCATTCCTGGCCGAGGTGGAGAAATCGCGGCCCTGCGTCCGGGCGGAGAAGGTGACGTCACCAGGTCGCACAAGGAATGGGGTACCGCCCGCAAAGGCCGTGACCTGTCCTCACCAATCGTGATCGGCGACTTCGTGCTGATCATCAGCCAGAAGGGCGGCATCCTGAGCTGCTACGACGCAAGTACCGGCGTAATGCACTGGCAGGAACGTCTCGGCGGCAATCACTCCGCCAGTCCGGTTTCGTTCGACGGTCTGGCTGCGTTCATTGCCGAGGAGGGCGAAGCCGTTCTCGTTCGCCCCGGAAAGGAACTCGACATCGTCAGCCGCAGCACGCTGACATCGGGTAGTGACGAGATCTTCCGCTCGACGATCATTCCCTCCGGCGGGCAGCTCTTCATTCGATCAACAAAGCGGCTGTACTGCGTCGGCAAGTAACGCGGCACGGAGGCGGACGTTGCGGTTGGCCGGGCGATTGATTTAACAGTGCCCGGTCGCGCGGTTACGCTCAGCGGAATTCCGGTTTGACCTGTTCCGCGTCGAGGAAATCCGCGCGATGAGTATTTCAGCGAAGACGATCCGCCGTCTGTTTGCAGTCGCTCTGCTTTGCCTGAGTGTTGCCTCGCCGGGTTTCTCGGCAGAGGAGACCGAGGCGGCGACGCGGCAGTATGCGGCGGCGGTCGGGTTTCAGAATCAGAAGCTGTACGGCGCCGCGGTCGACGAGTGGCAGACGTTTCTGAAGAAGTTCCCCGAGGACCCGCGTGTCGAGCGGGCCTGGCATTATCTCGGCATCTGCTCGCTGCAGGAGAAGCAGTTCGCCCAGGCGACGACGGCGTTTGAGACGGTCGTCACGAAGTTCCCGAAGTTTGAGCTGCTCGACCAGTCGCTGCTGAACCTCGGGACGGCGCAGTACGGGACGGCTCAGAAGTCGGAGAAACCCGCCGACTACGCTGCCGCTGAGAAGTCGTTCGCCCAGATGCTCAGCCGGTTTCCGAAGAGCGAGTATGCGGCGCGGGCTCAGTATTATCTGGGCGAGTGCCGGTTTCAGCGGGGCGAGTTCGCTCAGGCAGCGGCGGCGTATGACGACCTGATCGCGAAGCATCCGCAGGACGAACTGGTCGCCGACGCGCTGTACGCACTCGGGACCGCGCGCGAGGAACTCAAGCAAAGCGACGCGGCTCGCACGGCTTACGAACAACTGACGAAGCGTTTTCCGCAGAACCCGCTCGTCACCGAAGTCCGAATGCGGCAGGCCGAGCTACTGTTTGCCGACGCGAAGTTCGCCGAAGCCGAACCGCTGTTCGCAAGCATTCGCGGCAAGCAGGGCTTCGCACTGGCGGATCTCGCGGCGATGCGGCAGGCACGCTGCGTCTACGAAGCCGGGAAGCTCAACGAAGCGGCGGCACTTTACTGGGACCTGACGCGGGCATTTCCGGAATCCAAACACATTCCCGCAGCCGTGCTCGCCGGCGCAAAGTGCTACTTCCTGACGGGGCAGTACGCGAAGGCTCGCAGCGGACTGCAGCGCATCTCGACACTCGCCGTTCCCGAAGCTGCCGAAGCGAATCAGTGGCTCGCCCGGTCGTTTCTGAAAGAAGGGCAGCCGACGCAGGCGCTGCGGGTGATCGACGACGCGCTGCGACGGTTCCGCAACAGCGATCAGGTGCCGGATCTCGAACTGGCCCGGATCGACACGCTGTACGAGATCAAAGACTCTCGATCGGAAACCGTCGAGCAGTACGCCGCCTTCGCGAAGAAGTACCCGCAACACGAGCAGGCCGCGCAGGCTCAGTACATGGCCGCACTGACGGCACTCGACGGCAGCGATCCGGCAGCCGCTGGCCGCTATGCCGAGCAGTTTCTGCAGAGTTTCCCGGACGACGCACTGAAGCCCGACGTGCTGTTCATCGCGGCCGAAAGCCAGTTGCTGGGCGGCGATCACAAGGCCGCCGCCGAGAGCTACCGTGACTTTCTCTCGCGAAGTCCGCAGCACGCGAACGCTCCGCAGGCACGAGTGCGTCGCGGGCTCGCGCTGCATCTGGCCGGTGACTATTCGCAGGCGATCGACTGGCTTGAACAGGAAGCCGACAAGCTGTCCGACAAGTCGCTGCGCAGCGAGGCGTTCGGTCTGATCGGTCGCAGTTACGCGTCGCAGGAACGCTTCGAGCCCGCCGCTGCCGCGCTGCAGAAGTCGTTTCTGGAAGACCCGAACCGTGAGCAGAACGACGAGACGCTGCTGATTCTCGCCGACGCATACCGCCGCACCGACCGACCGCAGGACGCGGACGAGCAACTGCGGAAACTCGTCCAGCGCTTCCCGAACAGCAGCCGGCTCGACGAAGCCCACTTCCGGCTGGGCGAAGCCGCTTACGCAGCAGGTGACCTGCAGAAGGCGACGACGGAATACGCCGCCGTGATCAAACAATGGCCGAACGGCACGTTTGCTCCGCACGCGCAGTACGGCCTCGGCTGGACGCTGTTCAATCTGGGGGAGTCAGCGAAGTCGATCGCGGCGATGTCCGAACTGATCGAAAAGTTCCCGCAATCGGACCTGCGACCGAAGGCGCTCTATGTGCGGGCAATGGCCGAGTACCAGGCGGGCGATCACTCGGCCGCGCTGCGGGATGCTGACGCGTTTCTCGCGACTGATCCCAAAGGCAACGATCGCAGCGACGCGCTGTACGTCAAAGGGCTCGCTCTCGGCGGTTCGCAACGGTTCGAGCAGGCGGCGGCGGTGTACTCGCAGATTCTGAACGACACGCCGAAGTACGCAGCGGCTGACAAAGTCGCGTACGAACTCGGCTGGGCGTACGTCGAACTCGGCAAGACGGACGAAGCCGTCGCCGCGTTCCGCAGACTGGCGACCGATTATCCGCAGAGTCCCCTCGCCGCCGAGAGCCAGTTCCGTGTTGGCGAATCGCTCTACGATGCCGAGCGTTACTCTGAAGCAGCAACCGCCTATCGCCAGGCGGCAACTCAGGCAGGCAAGACACCGATCGCCGAGAACGCGCTGCACAAGCTCGGCTGGAGCCTGCTCAATTCCGATCAGTTCGCCGACGCGGCGATCGCGTTCGATGATCAGCTCAAAGCGTTTCCGTCGGGAGAACTCGCGGGTGACGCCGGCTTCCTGATCGGCGAGTCACGTTTCCGCGCGAAGGACTGGAAAGTGGCTCTCGCGGCTTACGAACGCGTCGTCAGTGCTCGCAGTGAGAACTATCTCGCGCTGGCGCTGTACCGCTCCGGCGAGTGCTCGGCAAATCTCGAACAGTGGACCGACGCGAAGAAGCAGTACGAACGAGTGCTCGCCGACTTCCCCGCCTTCGACTTGAAAGCCGAAGCCCGCTGCGGCCTGGGCTGGGCTCTGCAGAACAGCGGTGAGTACGAGAAAGCGATCCCGGTTTACGAACAGGTGACCGAGGAGACCCAGACCGAGACCGCCGCGAAAGCCCGCTTCATGATCGGCGAATGCCTGTTCGCTCAGAAGAAGCACGAGGAAGCAACGCGGCACTTCCTGAAGGCGGCGTTTCAGTACGGCCACAAGGAGTGGTCCGCGATGGCGTACTTCGAAGCCGCCCGCTGCTTCGAGGTCCTCCGCAACGTCGAACAGGCTCGAAGCTGCTACTCGCAGTTGATCGAGAAGTTCCCCCAGCACACCAAAGTCGCCGACGCGACACGCCGTCTGGCCGCGCTGAAGTAGCAGCTGCTTTGTAGGCCGGACCGAGTGCAGCGAGTTCCGGCAATTGCGATTCAGACGGGTTTGAATGACTGCCGGAACTTCGTCGCTGCGCTCCTCGGTCCGGCCTACGGGAGAGATTAATGCCCGAGACAATCACTGACGCGAACGGCGTCACTCGCTGCTGGTGGTGTGGCGAGTATCCGTACTACGTGGCCTATCACGACGACGAATGGGGCCGGCCTGTTGCTGACGATCAGCGGCTGTTCGAGAAGATCTGCCTGGAAGGCTTTCAGTCCGGCCTGAGCTGGCTGACGATTCTCCGCAAGCGCGAGAACTTCCGCCGCGCGTTCACGGATTTTGATTTCCACAAGGTCGCCCGCTTCAACAACTCGCACGCCGAACGTCTGCTGCAGGATGCCGGCATCGTGGGCCATCGCGGCAAGATCGAGTCGACGATCAACAACGCGAAGCGAGCCGTCGAACTCGTTGCAGAAGAAGGCTCGCTGGCCGCGTTTGTCTGGCGGTTTGAACCGGAATCGCAGCCGCAGTTCGACGGCTGCCGCTCACAAACCGCCGAGTCCAAAGCCCTGAGTAAGTCCCTGAAAAAACGAGGCTGGAGCTTCGTTGGCCCGACAACTGCCTATGCCTTCATGCAGTCCGTCGGGATCGTCAATGACCACCTGCCGATGTGCGCGTGCTTCGCGGACATCGAAGCTGGAAGGCAGCAATTCAAACGCCCGCAGTAAGGCAACAAATTTGCCAGCAGCGAATTTCGCATTGCCCTGGAGCTGGCAGTGACGCGGCCTGCACAATCGCTTTCAGCGGTTCAATGAATCGGAGTTCCGGTTCGACCCCAGTCGCTTTCACAGACCACTTCCGGAGGAAGACTTCCGATTGCTTCCGTGGGGCCTTCGACGTCGTAAAGTTCAACACAACAGCCACAGCCGTAGTTGTCGGACAGGTAGCTCAACTGATCTTTCCACTGGGCAAGCCAGTTCTCGACCGCTGTCACTTCAGCTGGATCGTCCGTGCGAACGCAGATCGTGGCACGAGGCATTGCCGGTTCCCCTTATGCCTCGGCGGCTGCTCGCATTTTTTCGAGGCCGAGTTTGGCGACTTCCAGCGGGTCCTGTTGCCAGAGGTCTTCGCGGAACAGTTCGAGCGACAGGAAGCCGTCGTAGCCGATTTCGCGGAGCTTGTCGCAGTAGAGCTTCAGGTTGATCGCTCCGTCGCCGGGCATGACTCGGTCGGGGTCGCGCTGGGTGGATGGCTCGGGTTCGGCGGGCGCGTCGTTGAAGTGGGAGACGGCGATCTGCTCGGCCTTCAGCTTGCCGATCGATTCGATCGGGCCACCGCCGACGTAGCAGTGGAACGGGTCGATGACGATGCAGGCGTCGGGGTGATCGCAGCGGTTGATGATGTCAATCGCGTCTTCGATCGTCTTGAATTCCTGCACGAAACCCAGGTACTCCATCGCCGGCTTCACGCCGAACTCGCGACCGAGTTCCAGCAGTTCGTGATAGTGCTTTGCTCCGAGTTCACGGTCGCAGACGCCGTGCGGTGGACCGGCGACGGCGTAGGGGGCTCCGACGGCGGCGGCCTGTTCGAGCTTGCGGCGGGCTTCGTCCATCGCTTTCTGGTGCTCTTCGCCAGCGGGCTGGAACCAGCCGTGAATGTGAATCGTCGTTGGCACGGCGAGACCGGCATCGTCGACGGTCTTGCGGATGTCAGCCAGCGAGCCGCCGGTTTCCAGATGAGCGTCAATATCCATGTGCCACAGTTCGATCGCCTCGTAACCGGCTTCTGCGGCGATGGCGATCTTCTTTAGAATCGGCTGCGGTTTGATGGTGCTCGAATTCAGGCTGTAGCGAAATCCCGACATGGTCTTGTCCCGGCTGAAACGACAGTTTGCGATGTTGAGTTTGACGCTCCGGAGCGACGGCCGGCGGCGATGTCGCACGATATCGGTGGCAGCCGAGCGTCGCAATTCGCGCGATCGTAGGCCGGACCAAGCGGAGCGCCGTTCCGGCAGAAGTTTGGCGAGATTGCCGGAACGACGCTTCGCCTGGTCCGGCCTGCTGATGTGTCTCGTACTTTCGTCGGTGACCGGATGCGGATCGTCGGAGCCTGTTAAAGGGAAGGCTTCAAGAAATAAGTCGGCGAGCAAGCCCGCTCAGCCCAGGCCGGTTACTGACGCCGCAGATTCGCCGAACGAGCCGATCGCTCCTACCGCCGAGCCACCACAAACGACTGCGGCGGCAATTCCAGAGCAGCAGTTCCGCCCGACGTTTCCTCAACGGGAAATCACGGACGAGCAGTTGCGGCAGGCGGGGCTGGTGCAGTTCTCTGCCGGGCCGGTGCGGCTGGTGACGGACCTGAGCAGTGACGATGTGAACTCGCTGCTGCAGGTCGGGACAGCGATCGGGACATTTTGGCCGCAGCGGTTTGGCGATCTGTTGCCGGCTGAAGACGGCAGTCGGTTCGGGTTCACCGCTTACGTGATGCGTGACCGCGAGTTGTTCTTGAAGGCCGGGTTGCTGCCGGCGGATCTGCCGCTGCTGTTTCATGGGAGGCAGGATGGCTCCGAGTTCTGGATGAACGACCAGACTCGCGACTATTACCGGCGGCATCTGTTTCTGCACGAGGCGACGCACGTCTTCATGCGGCACATCGGCGGCGAGGCGGATGACCTTCCGCTCTGGTTTCTGGAAGGCATGGCAGAACTCTTCGCGACGCACGTCGTGTCGGACGATGGCTCGGTCGCGTTCAACGTCTACCCGGATGTCCGCGAGCGTTTCGCGGGGCTCGACCGAATGGAACTGCTGCGGCGGGACATCGCAGACAACGGAGTGCGTTCGATTGACGAAGTTTCTCGGCTGCGGAGCGGCGACTTTGCCCGGCTGGAAACGTACGCATGGGCGTGGGCGTTGTGCGTGTTTCTGGATGAGCATCCGGCGACGCGGGCCGGCTTTCGTGAGACGGTAAAGCAGTTACGCGAGCGGTCGTTGACTGAGTGGCTTGGCGAGGTTTATCAGGCTGATCCGGTTGGCCTCGAAGTCGCCTGGACGCAGTTTGTTTCGCATGTGACGTACCGGTTCGATTTTGAGCGGACGAGTGTCGCGATCACCGACGGCAAGCCGCTGGCTGGTCCGCACTCGGTTGAGGTGCAGAGCGGTCTTGGCTGGCAATCGAGCAGCGTGCTCGTCGAGGCGGGGCAGCGGTACGTCGTCGAAGCCGCCGGTCAGATCACGCTGGCGGATGCTCCGAAACCGTGGGATAGCGAGGCGGACGGGATCAGCTTTCAGTACGTTGGCGGGCTGCCGATCGGGCGTCTGCTGGGCTCGGTGCTTACAGGCGGGGGCGACGCAGTGACGCGGGCTCGGTCGATGCTTGAGGAACTGCCGCTGGGCAATCGGGCCGAGTTTGTCGCGCCGGTTAGTGGGACTCTTTATCTGCGGGTCAACGATGACTGGGGCAGTCTGGCGGATAATCGCGGCTCGTTGCGGGTAACGGTTCGTCGGACGGAGTGACTTATGCTCCAACGCTCCGTGTTGTGACATCGGCAAGACAAAGATTTGAACAGAAGGTAAGAAGGCAACGAAGAGAACAGCTCCTCTTCGTTGCCTTCTTACCTTCCGTTCGTTGCGTTTGCGAAAATCACTCTCAACGTTGCCTCATGGGGTGTCGTCCGCAATGCCTTTGAGCGCTTCCAGGAATGACTGGAATTCGTGTTCGCAGCAGGGGCAGTTTTGCATGTGGGTCTGTACCTCGGACAGCGCGTCGCAGAGTGGGCGGCCGGCGAGGTGGGTTTCGGCGAACTCGGCGAGGTGGTCGAGGCAGTCGGTGCAGTCCAGCTTGTCGGGGGACGTCTCCGCGACAAGCTGCATCAGGATGCTGATTTGTTTTCGGGTGAGTGACATCTTCTGCTCCGCCTATTGCGACAGACCGACGAGGTCGTCGGCGGTGTATCCGGCCTGCTCGAACCCCTGCTTCAAGCGGGTGCGAGCGTCGTGAACGAGCTTGTAGACGGCGTTGGGATTGCTGTCCGTCCGTCGCGCGATTTCTTCAATCGGCACGCCGTTGAGCAGTGCCTGGATCGCCCACCGCTGGCGGTCGGTCAGGCATTCGTCGATCAGTTCCTGCAGCTTGCCGAGCAGCGATGTTCGTTCGATGCCGGCTGATGGTTTCTTGGCGGAGTTGTCGGCGAATTCGATTTTCAGTGAGTTGTTGCCCGTCAGTCCGTCGAGCGAGATGTCCTGTGTGTGCTTCCGGCGGAGCTGGCTGGTGGCGAGGCGGACGGCGACTGCCATGGCCCACGTGGTGAACTGGCTACGTCCCTCGAACTGCTCGAGCCGGTCGAGAATCCGGACGAGCGCGTCCTGCGCGATGTCTTCGAGGAACGCGTCGTCGCCGGCTTTCGAGGCGAACGCTCGACGCAACCCGCGCAGCAGCAGCGAACGGAGCTGTTCGAGGGCTTCCGGCTGATGAGTCGGATCGCGGAGCCGATCGACCCAGCCGTGTTCATCTTGAGCGGCGGACATCCCGTCT
>JAPOLP010000814.1 GCA_029977045.1 Planctomycetota bacterium | reverse complement strand
CCGGACTCGTCCAGGATGGAACCGATGAAACGGATTTCTCTCTGCATTGCACTTGCCTCGCTCGCCATTTCGACGACTGGTTGTGAAATCACCGGCGGGGCGATCACGACGGCGTTCAAGTTTTCGAGCTTCTGGGGAACGACGCCGCTGATTCCGGTCAGCCCGTACTACAGCCAGAAGATCGAAGACACGTATCACGAGGAAGAGCGGTACGGCAAAGTGCCTGTGCTCGATCCTGTCGAGGGTGACAATGCCCCGCTGTACTGCCTTGACCCGCCGAAGGATGACGAAGTCATTCGGGCACTGCCCGAGCCAGTCCGAGGCTCAGGTGGGTTCGCATTTCTCGCCGAAAAGAACATGAACAACGTGCGAATCGTTGTCGAACCGATCGTTGACCGTGTGGACGAATGCCGGTTCTATCCGCTTGTCGGACCGGCTCGGCTGCACCACTGTCACTATAAGTGTACGGTGTACTTTGACAAGACGATCCGCTCCGACTGGCCGATCCCGTTTACGCACACGGACCAGAGCCAGGAAGTCGTGTACATCGACCATGACCATCTGATCCGCTGTGCCGGCCCGCAGACGAACTGATCGTCAGCAGGCCCCTGCGTCAAGAACACACAGAAACCCCTGTCAGAAGCTCGATCTTCTGGCAGGGGTTCTGCTTGCGCTCGCAGGCTGTCTTGCCGGTAGACACGTTGAAACAGCTTCAACAAGTACCGCTTCTCGCCTGAGTGGCCTGTCAAACCGTAACTGCACGGTCTCTGCGACCGCGTTCCGGTTCGGGGGACACAGATTTCGCCTGCGTCGAGCGGTTTTCGGGGCAGTTTTCAGGATGCAGGTCTCTCCAGATGTCCTGCTCTGCCTGTTTTTCGCCAGCCGGGAACGCTCGCATGGTTGCCAGTCTCACTCGCACCGCCAGCAAATGGCTCAACGTGTACTCGGACTACCTCTCTAACTGGTGGGACGACATCACGTATTCGCAGTACATGATTCTGATGCTGCTGGGCCTGGCGTTTGGCTGGATGCTCCTGAAAAGCAGCGTCAAAAGTGCTGGCTGAGTTCACTCGAGGCCGCAGTGCTCCGGGCTTTGAAACTCGGAAGTGATGGAAATCGTGGCCCGCTCACTGCAAAGCTGACGACCGACCACTAGAATCCGCCGCGGAAGTCACACGGGATCTTTCCACGAGGCGGAGCGATGGATTTTGAGAGTCGCCTCTCGCAGGCAATCCAGCGGGGTGAGCAGACGCGCGAGGCTCGGCAGCACGCTCGCGAGCAGAAGGCGCTCAGCGAGGAAGAGCTGAGAAATCTGCACTCGTCAATCCGGCTGGACTTCTCGGAGCGCATCGAATCCGGTCTCCGACAGCTTGCGGATCACTTCCCCGGTTTCCGCTTTGAAACCGTGGTTTCCGAGGATGGCTGGGGGGCCAGAATCTCCCGCGACGACGTGAATCTCTCGCGGTCAAGCAATGCCCGGCGATCGGCCAATCTGTACAGCCGATTTCAGATTCTCATCATGCCGTTCTCAGCCAGAGCGAAGATCATCGAGGCTCACGCCAAGGGCACGATCCGGAATCGTGAGATCCTCAATCGAAACAGTTTTCAGTTTCTGACCGAGTGCGACCGCGAGCGGTTTCACGAGGTCATTGACCAGTGGGTTCTCGAATACGCCGAGAAATTTGCCGCCGGAGAGTGACTCATGGACCGTCTGGAAGCACTGCAGAAAACCCTTGATACAGGCATCGTTTCGATCATCCGGGCGAAGTCGGGCGAACAGCTCGTCGAAGTCGCTAAAGCCCTGTACGAAGGCGGAATTGACGTCATCGAGGTGACGTTCACCGTCCCAGGCGTTCTGGACATCATTTCCGCCGTTAAACGGGAACTCGGTGACCGGATTCTGCTCGGAGCCGGCACCGTGCTCGACACAGAAAGTGCCCGAGCGGCGATTCTGGCGGGCGCCGAATTCATCGTAACTCCGACCGTCAACCCCGACGTGATTCGGCTTTGCAACCGCTACAGCAAGGCGATCATGCCCGGAGCCTTCACGCCGACCGAAATCCTGACTGCGTGGGAAGCCGGAGCGGACATCGTGAAGGTCTTCCCGGCTGATGTCGGCGGCCCTGGCTATTTGAAGGCCGTTCACGGACCTCTGCCGCAGGTCCGTCTGCTGCCGACCGGCGGTGTCGATCTCGAAACGCTTCCGGCGTTCGTCAAAGCCGGTGCCTGCGCCGTCGGACTTGGCTCGGCACTTGTCGAGAAATCCGCGGTCGAATCCGGCGACATGGACCGCATCCGCTCGCTGGCCGAGCAGTACGTCGCTCTGCTGGCCAGAACGCGAGCCGAAATGGCCTGATCTGGCCGGTCTGGTTCTCCTGCTCGCCGCGATCGCATCTCGTTCTGACGCTGGACGTTCCGGCGAGTCTCTCGGGGTCGCGGTGTGCCCGTTGGCTGGCCTGATGGCAGCCCGTCCGCAAAACCGCGAAATTCGGCACAGGCCGAATAATCGTTACAGCTTACCAGTCAGCCCGGACGATAAGACCGGCAGTGTCATGCTTTGGCGCGGATTGTCGCGTCCGAGTACCCGTCACAGCCTTCGGAAAGTCAGGGACTGACTGATGCGGCGACATCGTTGGCTCGCTCCAGTATTTCTCGCACTGATCACGTTCAGCGTGCAGGTGCAACTTCGTGCCCAGGACCTCGCTCCTCCAGGATTCGGTGGTGCACAGCCTCCGTCTTACGGACTGGACCCGTCGATGTTCCACTCCGGGCAGGCTCCGATGTACTACCAGCCCTGGCCGGCGGTCAGTCCCTACATGGGGCATGGCCAGCAGCTCTCCAATGAGAGCGGCCTGTGGGAGTACGAAGACCTCTCGAAACTCAACGGCAAGCGTCGGTACCGGTTTCGAACCGAGTACGTCCGGGTTCGTGGCTCCAAGCCGACGAAACTGATCGGTCACCCAAACGCTCCGACCTATCGCGAGCAGATCGTTGAGACTCTGCGGAACGCTGGCGGCGGCGGCGGCGGTGGTGGCGGCGGAGCTGATCTCAGTGACTATGCTGACGCACTTGATGGCACCACGGGGTTCGGTGAGTTCAACCTGTTTGACCCGGTTGAAGACCGTGACCTGAAGGAAACGACCTTAAACGGCGTCCGTTTGACGCTGGCAGTTGATAACCCAGACGGAACGGGTCTTGATTTCTGGGGGCTGATGGCACGAGATGATTCGACCGAGTTCAACGCCCGCAACCTTGTTCACAAAACTCGCGGCGAGGATGTCGGGGCACTCGAGTTCTTTCTTGATCCGCTCAACATTGACTATCTGAATGGTGTTCTGCAGCCACCGGTTGGAATTCCGGTCGCAGATGAAGTTTTCCAGACGGAACTGCTGAACCTGCGCGGCATCCCGCTCAACGATGGATCATTTCTGAAAATCGGTGACACAATCGTCGGCGGTGCGAATG
>JAPOLP010001071.1 GCA_029977045.1 Planctomycetota bacterium | reverse complement strand
TTCAGCGGAACGAGATACCAGCCAAAGCGGAATCCGTCGACGCTGTCCTGATACTCGCGGCGGAACAACTCGAAGCTGATCCGGTCCTGACCTTCAAGTTTCGACGCTTCGATCTGCTTCAGCTTCTCAAGGACCGCCTGATCCCGGTCATTCCGCTGCCGGATCGCGTCGAGGCTGACGTCCTGCCAGCGATCGTTAAACCGCTTGTCGCCAAGCCACGATGCGAAGGTCGGATTCTCCCGCAACCGACGATCCCACTCGTCATCGAGCAACTGATGAAACTCGTCAGCAACGGATTTCGACGGCGTCTGCGCACTCGCCAGGCTCGCAAAACTGGCGAGCAGGCAGCCGGAAATCGTCAGAACGAACAGAGTGAAATGTTTCATCAAAAAGCTCGCTGGCGGATTGCTTTGAGAACGGATACGAAGTACGACGTGGCTGGCGGCTGAGTTTAGCGCTCAGCAATCGCAGCGGGAAACCGTCCACGAGACCACGGTCACTCTGCCGAAAATCGAGGCGTCTCCAGCAACTGCCAGGTCGGTGTCTGAAAAAGAAATTCAGGAGAGATCAGGATGAGCGTCGCGGTCGCGATTACGGTCAACGATGGCGTCGTTTTAGCAACGGACAGTGCTCAGATGGCAAAGGACAACGCAGGGCGAGTCAACATCCACTATCAGAAGCGGAAGCTTTTCCCGCTGCACGATTCGCTGCCGCTGGGACTGTCGACTGTCGGGGTTAACCGAATCGCAGGAGTCAGTGTTGGCAGCCTTGTTTACGAGCTGAAGCAGCTCTTCACCGGAAAAGTTGACCACAACGGAGAGTCCTGGAAACTCGACCCGGCCAGCTACACGGTCAAAGACGTTGTCGACCGCGTGAAGGAATACCTGTTCGACGGTTTTTACCTGCCGGCGTTCGACACACTGCTGGAGAAAGCTTCGCTGACCGTGCATGTGGGGGGCATTTCTGCCGGGGCGAAATTCCCCGAATTCGCCGAGATGGAGTTTCTCGGCCAGCATGTCAATGGCCCGAGATTCGTCAGCGCCGGAAACGCCGTTCATTTTACGATCAGCGGCGCTGCAGAAGCGTGCCATCGCCTCGTCATGGGCTACTCATCCGCCATGTCGAACCTGCTGACTCAGTCAGGCATGAAACCGGAAGAGGCTCGCGAGTTTCTGAACAAGGCGAGGTCGGCGCTCTTCCCGAACATTTTCAGCGAAGCAATGCCGCTCGCCGAAGCCGCCGACGTTGCCAGGTTCCTCGTCGAGACTGAAATCCGATTCTCAACGCTGACGCCCGATCCAGATGTTGTCGGCGGCGAAGTCCAGCTCGCGGTCATCAGCCGCGAGCACGGCTTCAAATGGCTGAGCAAACACAAAAACGCGATTCTGGATTGAGGCCAGTCTCGGCAGGACGCTTCACTGCTGGCCTTTGAAATCCGCTGCAGGCTTTACTTCTGCACGACCGAATCGCGATCACGTTGCTGCATCTGTTCGAGCAGCCCGAGCAGTTCTGTCACGCGCTGAGGCTCGCTCTTCGCCAGATCGTTCGCCTCGCCGATATCGTTCGCGAGGTTGAACAGCTCGACCCGACGCGACTTCTCCTGGCCCTGGACAACGATCTTCCAGTCGCCGTGTCGCAGCGAGACTGCTCGCCAGCTCGGGCCGGCGGTGTAGATCGGCGGGCGGCTGGCAAGCGGCTTCTGTTCGGTCAGTAGCGATGTGAGGCTTGTCCCGTCCCACTTGAGATCGACTTTCGGTTTGTAGCCGGCCAGCGAACAGAACGTCGGCATCCAGTCGATGATCTGCGCGGGGCTGGCGGCGCGGCCTGGCTTCACTCGGGCCGGCCAGGAAACGAGCGTCGGGACTCGCGTGCCGCCTTCGTAGACGTCGCCCTTCTGCCCGCGCAGAGGTTTGTTGTTGCCGACCAGCCGACCGTTCGGGCAGTTGTCGTCGGGGTACTTGAGATCGTTGTTCTCCGCCGTGCTGCCGCCGTTGTCGCTGGTGAAGACGAGCAGCGTGTTCTCGCGAACGCCCTTTGCTTCCAGAGCAGCGATGATCCGGGCAACCGACGCGTCAAGATGCATGACGCAGGCCGCGTAATGCCGAGGCACTTCGCCGGTGATCGACTCCGGCACACGACTCAGCCACTCTTTCGGTTCTTTGATCGGCAGATGCACTGCCGTGTAAGGCACGTAAAGAAAGAACGGATTCTCGCCGCGCGACTTGATCCACTCGACGGCCTCGTCGGTCAGTAGGTCCGTGACGTGTCCGGTCTCTTCGATCAGCTTCTCGTCGCGGTGCCAGGTGACTGTGTACGGCCCCTTTTTGTAGAAGTGGTTCCACGGGCTGATGCCTCCGGCCAGCGATCCGTACGAGTGATCAAAGCCGAAATGATTCGGGCCCCACTCCGGCAGCGAACCCAGATGCCACTTC
>JAPOLP010000873.1 GCA_029977045.1 Planctomycetota bacterium | reverse complement strand
GGCCACTATGGCCGCAGCCAGTTCCCGTGGGAGTCTATCGCCAACGTCTGAGACGCTGGCTGCTGGTGCCCGCAGAGGGCAGATGGCCCTCAGAAAAACGTCACAACCGTCGCGACAGGCACCTCAATCCGCTGAACCCGTCAGGACCACCAGCGGTCATTGAAAGTCGATCCGACGATCGCAACAATCCGCGACTTCTGAAGGCCACCTGCCGACAGAAGTCAGAAAGATTACCCGCGTCCGACCCGCCTCGGACGCATCCGGTGGGGTAGCTCAGTTGGTGAGAGCGGCGGATTCATAACCCGCAGGTCGGGGGTTCAAATCCCCCCCCCACCACTTCTCAGGAGTTCTCAAATCGTCCTCTAAGACGTCTTCAGAACTCAACTTACGACGCGGCGACTTCTCATCGAGGTCGCCGCGTTGTTTGTTTGATAACTCCTGAGTTTTACCGAGATTACCAGAAACTGGTACAACCATCGTTGCAACCAGATTCGCGTCGGTTCCAGTCTCGACTGCCAGTTGCTTCGACTGCGTTCCGTGAACGCCGTTGTTCGGCAGGTTGCTGATCAACGTGTGCGGCTGGGCGGCCAGTCGGTACTCAAAGCACGAATGCTGAATCAAGCTCGCTGGGTCGCAACTGAGACATTTTCAGGCTGCACTGGTCAAAACGCGGCAGGTGTGGCTGTGGCAGGCATTTGCAGTGTGGACTTCAGCGAGTCGCGATGCGGTGTTCCGTCAGTTCAGGTCGAGCTGGACCTGAAAGACGCGCTGGCGGTCGCCGCGCTGGCGGAAGTCTTCGAGCACTGCTTTGATCGATGGTTCGACGAAATCGTTGTGCCGTGACTGTCCATTGACCGTGACCTGCAGACGCTTGCCGAAGTCGATCATCTCGGGCGTCAGCCACAGGGTGTGAACCTGGCCGCTGCTCTTGATGATGATCCGCGACCTTTGTGAGGACCCGCGGAGGATGTTGCTCTCGATGCCCATCGGATTTGCATTGATGCTGGAGACCGCGACGACCTGAGGCGATCGCTGTTGGGATACTCGCTGTGTCCGCGGGGACAGCTGGCGAAGTTGTGAATCGAGCCAGAAAACGCGGCTGCGGTCGGCGCGGACTGACTTGTAGCTGAATTCTTCCGGCAGCGGTCGGCGCTGATACAGCTCCATCCAGTCGAAGAGGTTGTGAATCTCGGCGTAAAACGATTCGTAACCGCGTCCGACGTATTCGCAGTAGATCGCGTCGAAGCCTTTCTTCATCCAGCGATCCAGGGGCCGGGCGTTTGTTTCGAAGACTGTGCGGTCAAGTTGCCCGTTAACCACGTACCACGGCATCTGTTCCGCGTTGTCGTCGAGTCTGCGGACCATCGTGCTGATCTCGCCAGAGATCGGAATTGCGCCTGCGAAGACGTCTGGCATCGACGCGCCAATCTCGAAGGCCGCGTTCGCACCGCTGCCGTGACCAGCCAGAAAGACGCGGTCCGAATTCACGTTGAACCGCAACCTGGCGTCGCGAATCGCCAGCTCGATGCGTTCGTGAGTTGCGGCGCTGGTTTCGTATGACTTCGCCTCGGCATCCAGATACTCGGGGGCGATGACGATGTAGCCGCGCCGTTGCGACTGCAGAGGCTCATCCGCTGTGCCGCCCCACCAGCGCAGTTCCCACTCAGGATTCCGGCCTGCCGCGTGCAGCGCGACGATCATTGGATAGGAATGGTCCGGCGAGTACTCCGTCGGCAGCAGGACGTGATATGCGGTCTCGACGCGGTTGTTTTCGTTGGTCTGATGGCCGATGGCAGTGGCCAGGCGGCCTTCGAAGTCCCCCACGGGAATCCGCGTTGCGATGCCGGGTTGCAGTCCCTCCGTTGGCAGAATCGGCGGCAACTGAGGCACAAGGTCGATCATCAGCTGCGGCGTCACGCCTTCCAGTTCGAGTAACTCAGCCAGAATCTGACGCCGCTGGATCGGGTTCGGGTTTCGCAGATACTGCAGCATCTCAAAGCGAGCCAGCCACAGGTTGATGGCTTGTGACAGCGTGTCGATCGCTCGCGATTCGCCGAGCAGCCAGCCGGAATAGGCCAGTGCGAGTTTCTCGTCAGCAGGCCGGTTGGGATCCTCGGCCTGCAACTGAAATGGACGCAGACGCGGCAGCGATTCGACGGTCAACGACTCGGCCAGTTCGACGCGCATCGCATCGGCCAGTTCACGCTGTTTGGCGTCCTTGAGTTCCGCCTGCAGCTCACCGAGCTGTGCGTTGATGATGCCGATTTCGTTGCGCGCTTTTTCGTACGACTCGGTGAACTCGCGGACCTGGCGCAGAACGGCGGCCCCCATACGCTCGGTGGGAAACTCACTGGCTCGCGCGCTGGCCAGAGCGTGCTGGCCGCTGGCTCGGCGATCTTCCAGTTCCTTCAGCAGTCGTTGCGCAAGAAGTTGTCTCGCCTGGATTGCAGCCTGCTCGACCTGTTCCTGGTGCTCTGGAAAGTCCTGCTCGATCTTCTCCAGCTCAACGAGTGCCGGCAGATAGAGGCCAGCCTGCAGATAGAACATCGCGATTGACCGCCGGTCTTCGAACCGCGACTGGTCTGTCCTGCTGCGAATGAGCTTGTCGAGATGGTGAGTCGGTATCGAAGTCGTCGCGATGCCAAACTCCCAGGTCAGGCCCTGCGTCCGGACGCGCATAAACTCCGGACCGATTTCGTAGATGCCCTGCTTGTACTTCACGGGGCCGCGAGGGCCTCGCAGCGTGACTTCGCGGCGACCGGCATCGTCCCACGGAGACACGTCGAGTGGCGGTGGAACCTGATCCGGGGTCAGGCCGCCGCCGCCTGGCTGAGGCAGCTGGAACTTTTCATAGCGGGCGAGTTCCGCATCGAGGCTCACATCGACGACGTCACGTTTCCGCAGGTAGTAACGCCGCATTCCGGCGTCGACGACGAGAATCGAATCAACGGAGATCTCACCCGCATCTGCCGGAGCACTCGTCGAGATGGAAGTCGCGGATGCCGGTTTGCCTTCGATCTTGAAGCCGCTCTTGAGGACGGCGCTGCCAGCGAGGGCCGGTACCGGGTTCAGCACCGTTAACGCGAAGAGGAACGTAACCGCAGCCAGCGATTGAACCGGCGCGACACGGAAGGGCAGCGCAGTTGTCAGAATCGGACTTAGGACGGACGACTTCATGTCAGGAGACATTCCGCGCAATGGCAGCAACGCCAGG